>CAJOJG010000049.1 GCA_905234655.1 uncultured Bacteroidales bacterium | reverse complement strand
GGGCGAGACCCAAACCACCATCGTCTGCACCATCGTGCCGGCGAACTGAATATAGCCCGTGCAGTGGAACATCGTTCTTTGAACCAATGACACCAATTCTTGCTGGGCACAGCATGATAGGAACAATCGTGTATTTTTTTCACCCTCGCATTTTTGAAAGAAAATGCGGGGGTGAATTTTTTTTCTTTAAATTTCTTGGTTATTAGAATAATTCATTATATTTTTGTAACCAAAAGAAAGGAATATGGGTCAATTAGCATTTATACGGATGTTCATCCTGGTGGCCATATCCATTGATGCCAACGATAATCGTCGCCACGTCCACGTGTTCAACAATGTGTTGAAATCGCCGAATCGTCTCTCTCAGCTAAGGACAACGAAATGCTTGTCGACGCCATCAACCGCCATTGGGAGTTCATCAACGAACAGGTAACCAGAGCATTCAATGGAGAAAAGACCATATCAATTGACATAGAGAAATAAACAGGAGGAATCAGTTATGTGTAAAATGAAGAATGTCAGTGTAGGAATCAAAGACATGGACTTCAGGACATGCCGTGGGAAGATGGTTGTGCGTCTGACCGATGGACGGACAGTTATCGTCCCAGTTTCGTTCTTTCCCGACATCAAACAGATGCCAGTCAAAGATCGTGAGAAATGGATGGTGCTTGACGACCAGTATTTCACGTTTGAGAACATGACCCGAGTTTATTCCGTGCTTGACTTGTTAAAAGCCGCGTAAATCCCGCATTTTTTTTCACAACTCAAACTCTTCCGGCTTGCCGTATTCGTCGCGGTCTTTGAGGCCCTTGACGTGGCCGAGGTTGTTGTTCATCGTGCCGTGGATGTTGCGAAGGTAGAAGACCTTGAAAATCGGGTTGTCGGGGTCCTGGCTGTAAAGTTCGTGGACGATGGGGCTTTTGGCGATTATCATGCGGCGCACGGCGGGGTTTTGAAATTTTAACTCCATAACTTATTTTTTAAGGATTAAGTAACGAGAATCAACACTTTGGTTTACGATTATTATTTTATTCAGTGTATTTTTTGTGATAACGATGAAAAATTCCTATATTTGCACACACAAAACAAGAAATAATGACAAATCAAGAAATACAGCCCGGATTATTCGGACAAAAACATTCAAGCCGCGATTACACAAAAGCGGAATGTTGGGGCAAGAACCAATTCAACAGTTCTTTCCCCGCGTCGCTTGTTGCGTATATGTATTCAAAGAATGTCGAGCCAATCTATATCAAGACTAACAAGACTAACGAAACCGTCCATTCTACAATCGGCAGCGATGAACTTCTTGGCATAGACCCACTTAGCGATGACGCGTACTATAATTACGAGGCTGGATTTTCACCATACGAAATGTTTTATCAGGGAGAAAGGGAGAAGATTGACCTTGTGATGATGAACAACAAGACAGATGCACTTCTTTCGGGTCTTGAAGTGAAACTGACCGCCCTGCCTGACAACACAACTAAAAATCTTACCGAATCAGAGTGGGGTACGGAAATCGTAATGCGTCCGCCGACAATTTGTTTTCTTGTGTGCAGTATTTGTGCCAATTACGAATCGCCAAAAGAAAAGGAAAAACTTCGCAAGATGCTGCGCAATGTTCCGCAAATCAACCATTGGGAAGAAATCAACGAGGTTTTGCCCAACTATGGAAAGATGCCAACGACAAGGCATTTGCCTTGCCCGGAACTAAGTCGCACGTATTTTTAGATTGTCCCGAAATCGTAAAACCGCGAATTTCAAAGTATGAAATCAAGAACATAATACTCGGCGGCGGTCAAGATTTGCTTAGTCCCGAACGTAGGTTTGATGCAGTTTTAGTTAATAGTACAGACATTTTCGAATAATTATTATGAGAATTGTAGATTTATTTTGCGGATGTGGCGGTCTAAGTTTGGGATTTCAAAATGCAGGTTTTGAAATAGTTGCGGCATACGACAAATGGAAAGCAGCATTGGACGTTTACCGTAAAAATTTTGCGCACACCGCAGAAGAACTTGATTTGAGCGACATTCAAAAAAGTTGTTCCATCATAGAAGAATCGAAACCCGATATGATAATTGGCGGACCTCCGTGTCAGGATTTTTCATCGGCGGGCAAGCGTAATGAGGAAGGTGGACGAGGTGACCTTACTGTCCAATATGCAAAAATTATTTCCTCTGTGCGTCCCAAATGGTTTGTGATGGAAAATGTTGCTCGAATTACAAAAACTCAAAAATTAGTTGAAGCCAAAGAAATTTTTAAAAGAGCAGGTTATGGACTGTCCCAACAGGTGCTTGATGCTTCGTTGTGTGGAGTTCCACAACAACGTAAGAGATTTTTCTTGATAGGCAAACTACATGAGATGGACGGTTTTATGGAGCCATTTGTACTTAGCGGACTTGCTCAAAAGCCCATGACGTTAAGAGATTATTTTGGCGATTCACTTGGATTGGAATATTATTATCGTCATCCACGTAGTTATGCACGTCGTGGTATTTTTTCAATTGATGAGCCAAGTCCAACAGTTCGCGGAGTTAACAGACCTATGCCCGAAGGCTACCAGATACACTCCAATGACCCTGTCAAATCAAAAGAAGGTATCCGTGCTCTAACAACATTGGAACGTGCTTATATTCAGACATTTCCGCAAACGTTTAAATTTGATGGCAGCAAAACCGATTTGGAACAGATGATTGGCAATGCCGTCCCGGTCAACCTCGCGAAATACGTTGCCACGGCCATCGCCAAGTATCTTGCAAAGCCGCATTTCAATCGGAACATTGAGATTGACCTTGAGCAATGGGCGACGGAAGACAGGCTGATGTATTACGCGAGCGAGCCAGAAACTGAGTTTGGTCATACCCATACCACCCCTTCCTCTTCATCCTTTCCTCCTTCTACTTCAACGCACTGAATGTAAAGTTTGGCGAGGGTGGCGTCCGTTTTTTTACCGTTGCCCAATACAATGCCCAAAACATTTTCACAATGAACCACAAATCAGAGATTCTGCGCATTGCAATACCGAGCATCATCAGCAACATTTCCGTACCGCTGCTTGGGATTGTGGACATTGCGATAACCGGGCATCTCGGCTCGGAGGTCTATATCGGCGCAATCTCCGTCGGCGGCACAATCTTCAACATGATATACTGGATTTTTAACTTCCTGCGGTTCGGCACAGGCTCCGTGACGGCTCAGGCATACGGGAAGGGCGACCTTGAGGAGTGCGCACTGTCGTTAGCGAGGTCGATGGCTATTTGCGCGGCGATTTCGATGGTGATGATCGTCTTCCACAGATACATACTCAATCTCGCTGTTTCCGTAATGGACATCAGCGAGACGCTCATGCACAATGTCGAGACATATTTTGGCATTTGTATTTATGGGTCGGTCGGCTTCCTCGGGCTGTTCGCATTCACGGGATGGTATGTCGGGATGCAAAACACCGTCATTCCGCTCATTGTCTCCGTCAGCCAAAATGTCATCAATATTGTTGTGAGCCTGATATTAGTGTATGCGCTCGACATGGGCATAGAAGGCGTTGCGATTGGCACACTGACGGCCCAACTATCAGGATTCGCGCTCTCGGCGGCGATATGCACGGCGAAATACCACGACGTACTCGCCAAAATCAGCCTGCGGAAGGTCTTCCTCGCCGCCGAGATGTCGAAGTTCTTCAAAATGAACTCCGCAATCTTCCTCCGCACATTGTGTATCGTGGCAGTTACAGTATATTTCACGATAGCCGGCACAGGATTTGGCGACACAGTGCTTGCCGCAAACGCCGTCCTGATGCAGTTTTTCATGGTCTTCACGTACTTCACCGACGGCTTTGCATACGCGGGCGAGGCCGTCTGCGGCAAATATTTCGGCATGGGCAACGACAAGATGCTTAAATCGACCACGAAACAACTTTTCGTTTACGGATATATCACCGCCGCGCTGTTCACAGTGGCATACATTGTCCTTGGCAGTCCAATCGTCAGCCTTCTGACCGACCAGGCGGCGGTTGTCGAGGCCGCGCGGCACTACCTGTTTTGGGTGTGGATGATACCGGCGGCAAGCGTTGACGCATTCATTTGGGACGGCGTCTACCTCGGCTGCGGCAAGGTAAAGCCAATGCTCCTTTGCACATTCCTCGGCTCGTCCGTGTTTTTCGCTATTTACGCCATCTTCCACACCGCCATCGGCAACCATTCGCTTTGGCTCGGCTTTGTGATGTACCTGACGGTCAGGGGAATCGTGCTGCGGGTGGCGGCGAGGAAATGATTTTACACATTCCCACACACACACCTTAACGCTGACTTATCACCCTCATATACTCATCATACGAAATCGTCTCGCCGCCCATGGACTTGAGGTGCGAGGTCTCGAACTGGCAGTCAATCATAAGACCGCCGTTCTTGCGCATGGCTTGGGCGAGGGTGATGAGGGCGAGTTTTGAAGTATTTGGTTCAAGTGAGAACATGCTTTCGCCACATATACAGCGGTTTGCCTTCACGCCATAAAGTCCGCCGGCGAGTTTGCCGTCGGAGTTCCAAACCTCCACGCTAATGGCGTGACCCTCGTCATGGAGTTTCTTATAAGCAGCCACCATACGCGAGCCGAGCCACGCAGCTATAAACTTAATGCGGAGGTTGGAACAGTTTTCAATGACAGAGTTAAAGTCCTGGTTGAAGGTCACAGTATATTTCTTACTGTTAATCAACTGCTTCATCGAATGTGAAATATGTATCTTTTCGGGAAAAATCACAAACCTTTTCTGCGGGCACCACCATTCAATCATCGCCTTGCCATCCTTGTCCACATACCGCGCAAATGCGTCACGAAAAGCATACCACGGAAAAATGCCATTGTGGTAGGCTAACACGAGCCGCTCTGTCGAGAGGTCGCCGCCTACCGCAAAAAATCCACTTTCCTCGCCTTCTCGCGGGTCGGGGAACATAATTTCGTCATTAAGGAGATATACCATTTTGAAAGTTTTTATGTCGTTACCACAACCATCCAATGTCAATATACAGCCCGCTGTCGCCGTCCTGCTTGTCAAGGCACTGTCCATAATCCACACTGACCACAAAATTGTTGTTGAGGGCGATGCGGAAGCCGCCGCCGAGGGCGTTGTGGAGGTGTTCATCATCAAACACGGGCGCAGACGTGGAGTATTTTCGCGTTACAAGCCCGGCGTCGTAAAATGCGCTGAGGGCGAGGTAAAGGTCTTGGTTGAATACGCGGGTTTTGAGGAACTTCCACCGCGCCTCGAAGTTGCCAAAAGCGTAGCCATCGCCCTGTATGCGGTCGCGCTTAAGCCCACGGACAGTCTTCACGCCACCGATGCCGTCGTAGACATACTTCGAGTCGTAATAGAACGGCAATAAATAAAACGGCATTCTTCCTCCGACAAGCGTATGGTAGGCAATGCGGTACGTAAGAATCAGGCGGTCGTCGACAACTGGAAAATACTCGCGTATACTTGCGGAAATCGTCGTGAAAGTGCGGCCTGAGCCTAAGAATTTTGGAGCGACACCGACATAGAGTTCGTTCCAAAAGCCACGCGACGGGCATATCAAAACGTCGCGGCTGTCGTATATAAATCCACCCTTTATGATTGTCGCCGTGCCGCCGTCGGCCTCATCGTCGCGGATGTGGCCTTTTTGGACATAATCCAAGTATAAGTTTGTCTGCGGCGTTGCATCGGGCAGGAGGTCGGAGCCGGACTTGCCTTTGTTAAGTTTTTTAATGTCGGGCGCGGCGACGTCGATGTCAAAAAACATAAGCCCGGCGAGACATTTGAGGTTTCTGATGCCGGTCTCGCCCTGGACATTGAGCATCACGCGCCACATCTTGCGGCTTATGCGGTAATACGCCCTGCTGATATAGCCGGGGTCGTCATCGTCCTCAAACGACGATTCGTACCGAGCCTGGTAGCCATTAAAGCCGTAGAAGTCGATGCTTTTTTCGGTGGCATAGTTAAAGTCTGCGAGGAATCTGAGATTGCTGCCGAGGAATTGAGTGTCCTCGTAAATGATATTGTTTTTCCCAGAGCCTTTTGTAGTGCGCGACCACTCGGCGTATATCGACTTTCGGTAGTTTGGGTACGACGAGCCGTCGCCATAGTCGTACACATTGCCCAACACGCCGTACCTGAATCCATTGTCGGTGTTATAGGCTATGGCAGGCAGCGCGCCGCCAAATTTCCAGCCCTTCTTTACATTGGCGGTGTCGGTCTGCGCGGCGCAGGTGATGGTGGTTATGGCAAGTATGATGGATAGTATGTAATGCTGCATAAGCGGAGAGGGTTAGGGGGTTGAACCCGACACGAGACTGCCTGTAAAAAAGTGGCTGGGGCAATGCCCCAGCCCTACATAAAAAACGTCTTTTTAGACAATCCCCTGTTTTTTTATTCTTCAGGGTTCTTGATTACGAAGTCTTCCATGAATTTTGTCGTGTAGTTGCCTTCGCGGAAGTTAGGGTCTTCGAGGAGTTGCTGGTGGAAAGGCGCAGTGGTCTTAATGCCTTCGATTACAAGCTCAAAGAGCGCGCGGCGCATCTTGTCGATTGCCTCGGCGCGTGTCTGTGCCACAGCGACAATCTTGGCAATCATCGAGTCGTAGTTAGCCGGGATTTTATAGCCGGTGTATACGTGGGTGTCCACACGGATTCCGTTACCGCCGGGCAGGTGAAGTCCTGTTATCTGACCAGGGCACGGCCGGAAGTTGTTGAACGGATCCTCGGCATTAATGCGGCACTCGATGGCGTGGGCCTGAGGATAATAGTTGCGCTGGGAGATTTTAGCTCCAGCGGCAATCATTATCTGCTCCTTCACGAGGTCGAGTTTTGTCACTTCCTCTGTAATGCCATGCTCAACCTGTATACGCGTGTTCATCTCCATGAAGTAGAAGTTGCGGTGCTTGTCGACAAGGAACTCGCACGTACCGACACCTTCGTACTTGATGGCTTTTGCGGCCTTTATGGCGGCTTCGCCCATCTTGTGGCGGAGTTGTTCGGTCATGAATGGCGATGGGGTCTCCTCGAGGAGTTTCTGGTGGCGGCGTTGTATGGAGCAGTCGCGTTCCGAGAGATGGCAGACGTTCCCATACTGGTCGCCGGCTATCTGGATTTCGATGTGGTGGGGTTCTTCGATGAACTTCTCAAGGAACATGGCGTCGTTGGCAAAAGAAGCCGCAGCCTCCTGACGTGCCGCGTTCCACAGATGCTCGAACTCCTCCTCGTTGCGGATAACCCTCATGCCCTTTCCGCCGCCGCCAGCCGTCGCCTTGAGCATCACGGGGTAGCCTATGCGCATAGCCTCACGCTTGCCGTCCTCGACAGTGGCGATAAGTCCGTCGGAACCGGGAGTGATAGGCACACCGTTGGCAATCATGGTCTTACGAGCAGTGGCCTTGTCGCCCATCTTGTTGATGTGTTCCTCGGTAGGGCCGATGAACTTAATGCCGTGTTCAGTGCAGATTCGGGCGAATTTGGCGTTTTCGGATAGGAATCCGTAGCCAGGGTGGATTGCGTCGGCGTTTGTGAGTTCTGCGACCGAAATTATCGCTGGGATGTTGAGGTAACTCTGCGCCGATGGAGCCGGGCCTATGCACACCGCCTCGTCGGCAAACCTCACATGGAGCGAGTCCCTGTCGGCGGTCGAATATATCGCCACGGTCTTTATGCCCATCTCCTTGCAGGTGCGGATAATGCGGAGCGCGATTTCGCCTCTGTTGGCTATAAGTATTTTGTTAAACATGAGTTTCGTTTTTATGTTTTAACGAATTGTAGGGCGTTATGGTTCGACGAGGAAGAGGGGCTGGTCGTATTCAACCGGGCTGCCGTCCTCAACGAGGATTTTAGCAATCTTGCCGGAGACTTCGGCTTCGATCTCGTTGAACAGTTTCATCGCCTCGATTACACACAGCACCTTGCCTTTCGTGATTTCGTCGCCGACGTTGACGTATATCGGCTTGTCCGGCGACGGGCGGCGGTAGAATGTGCCGACCATCGGGGACTTGATGGTGAGGTACTTTTTCTCGTCTTCCTTGGCTTCCTGCCTGAATTCGATTGGCGTCGTGGCTGTCGCTGCCGCCTGCACCGGCGTACCCATCTGCTGGGCGATTCCCGATGGAATCTGCATGTGATATGGGAACTGGATGGCGTCGCCGCCTTGGGCTGCCGCCGCGATTTCGCCTACGGGGAATTTCACGTTGAGTTTCAGGTCGTCGGTCTGGACATCAACTTCAGATATTCCGATTTTTGAGACTGTCCTGATGAAGTCTTGTATTTCCTTTAAGTTTGCCATAGTCATTTTTCTTTATTACGGGTTTGTATTATACTGGTCGTCGGCAGGAATGTCGACGGCCACTACTTCGGGTCGTATGCCCACTTGAGCCATACTGAGCCCCATGTGAATCCTGCGCCGAATGCCGAGAGAATCAGGTTGTCGCCCTTGTGGAGCTTGGGTTCCCACTCGCACAGGCACAGCGGTATTGTCGCAGATGTCGTGTTGCCGTATTTGTGGATGTTGATCATCACCTTTGACGGATCGAGTTCCATGCGCCTTGCTGTCGCGTCGATGATGCGGAGATTGGCCTGGTGCGGCACGAGGTACGCCACGTCTTCAGGCTTAAGCCCGTTACGTTCCATTATCTCCACCGACACGTCCGCCATGCGCATTACGGCATACTTAAACACCGGCTGGCCTTCCTGGTAGATGAAGTGCTGGCGGTTTTGGACGGTCTCGATGGACGCGGGATTGAGCGAGCCGCCGGCTTTCATGTGCAGGTACTTGACACCCACGCCGTCCGAGCGGAGGATGTAGTCCTTAATTCCGAGGTCTTCTTCCGTGGGTTCGATAAGCACAGCCGACGCCGCGTCGCCAAAAAGCGGGCAGGTCTTCCGGTCGGTGTAGTCCGTGATGGAAGACATCTTTTCCGCGCCGACTACGATTACCTTTTTTTCGGTGCCGGCCTTGATGAACTTGGAAGCGGTCGTGATGGCGTAAAGGAATCCCGAACAAGCCGCGTGGAGGTCGAAGGCGTATGCATTCGTAAGCCCCGCCATGTCGGCGATTATGATTCCAGTAGCCGGGAAGAAGTAGTCGGGTGCTACTGTTGCGCAAATCACGAGGTCGATTTCTTCGGGTTTTGTGCCAGTTTTCCTGAGAAGATCCTTGACAGCCTCGGCACCCATGAAAGCAGATGCCTTGTCCTTGTCCTTAAGAATACGGCGTTCCTTTATTCCCATGTGGCTCATGATCCACTCGTCGCTGGTGTCGACCATCGTAGCGAGCTCGTCGTTAGTGAGCCTGTAGTCCGGCACGTACATTCCCACGCCAGTGATTGCTGCGTTAATGTTGCTCATTCTATGATAAATATATTGTCGAAAAATTTGGGGTTATGTGTGGTTAGTTGCGAATAAAGACGGATTAATAAACGGAAAAAGACAAATGAGTCCAAGCCGACTGTCCATCTGAAGCTTAAATCCCATCTGTCTTGTCGTCGTCAGAACCCAAAGGACTACTCGGCAACAGCTTCCTCGGCCTTCGCAATAGCGAGTTGGCCACGGTAGTAGCCGCACTCGGGGCATACGTGGTGCATCTGGATTGTTGCGCCGCAATTGCTGCACTTTGTGAGCGTAGGAGCGGTAGCCTTATAATGCGTCCTTCTCTTGTCCCTTCTTGTCTTGGACATTTTGTTTCTTGGATTTGCCATTTTTTTGTAATTTTTTATATGTTATTTAATTTTGCTTTTATCTTTTGCCAACGAGGGTCGCGTGATAGCTTCTGCTCGATGGTCTCCATTTCACCTTCACTGCCGTCGTCCGGCACTTCGCCGTCGGGTTCGTCACCGTCTTCGTCTTCATCGTCCATGTCCTCACCGTCGTAGAACTCGTCGTCGTCCTCATCATCGTCAGTGATGATGATATGCGACAGCATCTCGGGGTCACAACCTGGAGTGCCGTCGGGATTGTCGGGGTGGACATGACGCGCCGGCAGGCTCAACACAACGTACTCGTAGATGTGCTGGCTCAAGTCGAGGAAGTCGTCGTCGGCTCCTATGGTAATCATGTCGTCTGCGTCATCGTGCGGCGTGGTCTTGTCGCCGAACTTGACCACAAGGTCGTACAGCGAGTCTACCGGCATGTCAAACGGCTCGAGGCACCTGTCACACTCCACACAGAGCGTACCGGCGATGCCAAGGCGTATGTCAAGTCCCGCCGACGAAACTTTCATCGTGACGTGGACATCGACGTCGCCGTCCTGTACCATCGGCTCGCCGAACATCGCGAAAAAGTCCTTATCAATATGATAATCAAACTCATAGATGCCCGACTTGAATGTCTTATAGTCTATTATGTAGTCTTGTGCCTTGTTGGACATAATTCACCTTGTTATAGGGCGCAAAATTAATCATTTATCTGCAATTAAAAAAAATTATTTCCATTTTTTTTGTTAATTATACAGGAAGGGCGACGCTGATGACCTTATACGGCTGGCCGTCGGCATCATTGATGAGCGTGAAGGACTCCCGGTAGAGCTGCTCGCCACGGGTGAACTTGCGGGTCTTGTGCTTGCCTCGGATGATGTCGTCCCAGAATTTGTCGAAGTTGTCCATGTCGTTCTTAGTCAGCGCAAGGATTTCACGGAGATTATGACCGACGATGTCCGTGCGCTTATAGCCGGTCATGTCGAGGGTCTTGTCCCTCAAATCCTGCACGACGGCGTTTGTGTCGTAACGTGTGACGATACAGGTCTCGGCGAGCGCGTCAAGGATAGCCTCGGTCTCATAACGGAGCCTGTCGACCTCCTCACGCGACTCCTTAATTCCGGCGAGGGACTTTTGGATTTCGGTCTCACGGAACGCAAGCTCGTCGCTCTGCGTGCGGAACTTCTCAAGGAGCTCGGCGGTGTTGATGTTCTTCTTGATATTGCTGATAGAGGAAGCGATACGCTCGGCGACATTGTCAAAGAATGTAATCTGGTATTCCTCAATGAGTTTTAACGACGCAATCTCGATAACGCCATGAACCTCGTCCTCGAATACGAGCGGCACGAGCAAGAGGCATTTTGGCTTGTTCTCTCCGAGGCCGGACGTGATGTAGAGGTAGCCGTCGGGAATGTCGGTGAGGAATATAGTCTTTCCCTCTATCGCGCATCTGCCGACCAGGCTCTCGCCAAACTCGACACGGCCTTCGAGTTGTTTCTTACGGTCAAAAGCATACGCCGCCTTCAGGCTGAGGTACTTCTTGTCGTTCTGTTCCTCGGAGATGAATATGCCGCCTTGGAGCGCGCCGACATACTTGACGAGGAAGCTAATCACATTGAACGAGAACTCGGAGATGTCGATATTGCTCATACGGAGGTATTCGCCGAGCTGCGCAAGGCCGTTCTGCGACCATGAGAGCTTCTCGTTCTCTACCTTTCGGTTCTCCTCCTCGGCGCGGGCATGTTGAAGGTTCTTCTGCATGTCTATCAGCGCGGCGTCGAGGGCGTTAGTATTATCGATTTCATACTTCACGCTGAGGTCGCCGCTACCGATACTTCGCGCGAAATCCGTCGTCTTCTGGATTTTTTCGGCGAACATGTTGAGCGACTTGTAGAAACCATTAATCTCGTCGTCATTAGACTCGAGGCGTTCGACTTTGTCATACTCGCCACGGTCGATGTACGAAAGTACCATTGAAGCCTGCTGCATCGGGTTCGTGGACTTGCGGACGAGGGTGAGGGTGAACACCACCATGAGCGCAAGACCGAGGAACGACAGCAGGAAGTATGGCATTATCTTCCTGAGCGACTGCTTGATAATCCTCGAATAGTATATCTCCGACACTAAGGTCCACGGGCGGCCGCTTTCCTTCACCGTAATCGGCAACAATGTCAGGTGGGACGTATTGCCGTCACGGTCCACATAGTCAGTGCTGCTTATCAGCGACTCGCTGAGGGCGCGCGCGACTTCGTCGTTATTGTCCACATTAGCGTATGCGTCGAGGAAATTAGTGCGGTTAAGGTCCGGATTGGCATGACAATAAATCTTACCATTACTTGCCACAATGAAAGGCTTGCCGGCGTAATCGAGCGGCATGTCGTCAATCAGTTTGCCGACCGACGGCAGCGACATCTCCGCCTCGACCATGCCTATGAATGCCCCGTCGAGCAGCATCCTCGTCGCCACGGACAGGCAGTAAGAATTTTTGCCCTGCGTTGCATATTCGTTGCTGTTGACCTCGGGGCTTGTGAAAAGTGTGTGCATCGCGCCGTTCTTCATCTGGTAATAGTTCTCACTGACATACTCGCCTTCGAGATCCACAGTGTCCCTCGTGGTCTTCGGTCTGCCGTCGAACATGTAGGCTTTCATGACCAGGCGACCCGTCGGCTTTGACCACGACTTGCACACCGCGGCGAACTCCCACGTGACGGTTATCGAAGTTATCTGAGGATTTTCGACGCAGATATTCTTCAATCCCTGCTCGACAAAAGGTATGAGGTCGTAGCCGTATTTTTCACGCGCAGAGGACAACATGCAGCCTATCGTGTTAGTCGTCTGGACACTATTGTTAATATACGACGAAATCTCGCCGGACTTTTGCAGGCAATATTGGTCAGAAGTCTTGATGGTCTTGTTGACCATGTACCGATAGTCGTCATACACGAAGTAGGACGCCACAAGTACATACACCGCTAAGAGCGAAAGGATTAGGATGGCTATGTTCTTATTATTGTTTTTCATTATGTCGTTCAAGTAATTATCTGTAATACATGGGTCATAAGGAACACGCAATTATTGCACCAAACGTTAGTGCCGTAAGATGTTTCTTATTTTTAAAATCCAAAAGTATGAATTTTTTTTGAAAAAAATGTTGAAAAAGAAGATATTTTTTTTGTTTGTTTCATAAAAAATTGTTTACTTTGCAGTGTTATTTGAAATGATGAACGGACAAGGCGCAGCCGCCCGGAGAAAGCACGGGAACGACGGTCGCCACAAAATATAAATCGATTGTGTTATTAACTTTTATTAACACTTAAATCGAAACCTTTTTTTATTTTTTTCGTTTTATAAATTGTGTTTCATGTTATAGAATACTTCTTTTTTTAGTTGTTTATTTTTTGATTGCGGGCTTGTCGGACGACAAGCCCGTTTTGTTTTTGTCACTGTAAGCCAGCGACATAGTGGCGGCCGATTTGACATTCGATACAGCGGCGCGGCTTGCAGTAGGCGGAGTCAAGCTGGATAATGGCCTGTGAGTCGTATGCCGAGGCGACAGAAAGTCCGGCGGCGACTTTCTTTGAAACGAGAGAGTTCTTTTCCGGCGGAAGTTTTTCGAGGAGGTCTACGGCGAGTTCAGACATTGTGGTATTGCCGGTGTAGGTGGAATAACACACAAGAAATGGACAGACAAGGTTAATAATCAGAAGCTGGCGGGCGTCGGCGCCGAGTTGTGGAATCTCGTCATTAGCCGGAATGTCAAACAGCGTCATCATCTGCTCAATGTCCGTCAACGAAAGCATCTTTGAAAAAATAGGCGTATTGGACGACACGAGCGACGCAAGCTGGCGCATACGGACAAAAGGCGAATTTTGAGGACGGATTCCTGAGAATTTCCAAATGCCCGCGTCAATCGGAGACAAGCCGTACTTGGACTGCTGGAAGGCGTATTCCCGGGACAATGAATCGCGGTCGGTGCCCTTGTACCTGTCATTGGACAAGAAGCCTGCCTGACCGAACAGCAAGGCGAGGACGGAGAGGAACGAACTTGAATTTTTAGTTATGATGTTATAGTGCAGCGACTTGGCCATCAACTCGAAAGGCATCGAGTTTTTTCCAAAGCCAAAACTTCTCGCCAAGTATTGCCAGAAGGTTTCGAGCCAGTCGCCACGGTTATTGTCGAGGGTCTCGCGGATAATGGCGGACTTCTGCTCGAGCCGTTCTATCGTAAGCCGCGACGTGAATGTCAATGAATTAAAAGTCTCAAGCCTCAATATCCCCGCCGGGCAAAGGCGCGGATCGGCCTGGCTGACGAGCCGGTCGTAACGCTCGAAGATTTTGGAATCGGACTTTATGACTAACGTCGGCACAATATTTCCAACATTGTCGACGAGCGGCGCGTCGTCCTCAAAAACAACATGGAGGATGATATTGTCGTATGCATGGTCGAGATGGTGGCGGTGAGCCTTCCAATGCGACGACTTAACGTGGAACTCCACATTCCCAGTCCACAATATCGAGCCAATGCGCACCTGGGCATCTGTCACGTCGGGACCCGACATCGTGTTTATGTAGCCGGGCTTGACGACGCTCACAGCCTCGCCCTGCGTCGTGAGCAGCGGCTTTTGAGCAAAAAGCCGGTTTTGCCATATAAATGCGAGGGTCTTTTCGTTCATGGCTATAGCACGTCACACGATGAGTTTTTTCAGGCGTTCAATCTGGTACTCCTTAGCCTCCTCTCGCAGCCGCAATGCCGTGTTCGTAAAATACTGGTGGGCGGAGAGGAACTTGACCTGGTTCTTGTTCCAGGTGTTGATGTCGATGTCCTTGCCCTGGGCGCGGAGTTCTTCGTACAGGGAGTTCGAAATCGGGATGAAGTCGCTGCGTCCGAGGTAGTCGAGGTCGGCGTCGCAGATTACTTTTTCGAGGATGTTCTTCGGGGCTGGCGGGAGTTTTGTGGCCATGATTACCGAACATATCTGGTCAATCTGCTCGGGAGTGTAGTTCCAGTCCGGCAAAACCTCGCGGGCAAGTTGTGTGCTGAAGAACTCGTGGTTTTCGTAGCCGACGATATGCCCCGAGTCGTGGAAAAGCGCGGCAGTCTTAAGAATCAGAATGTCGCTGTCGTCAAGCCCCTCCCCTAACCCGATGAGTTCGGCCTGATTGACGACATCGATTGTGTGCTTATAGTTATGGTAATGCAAGGTCTTCGGCAGTTCACGTTCGAGTTTGTCAAGCATGAACTCCTGGAGGTCGGTGAACTGGCGCAGGGCATATTTGAGCTTGAAAATTTCGTTGGGGAACTCGCCGACTTTCTTATTGACGGACAATGCCGGCCTGAGCCTTCGGATATAGTACATCTCGAGGTCGCCATGGTACTTGACTGGCGTCATGCCATTATAATCCGTCACAAAATACTCCCTGACAAGTTCATAGGTGTAGACGGAGACATTAATCTTGTCACGCTCGGCGGCGGCGGCCATTCGCGTGGCGATGTTGACGGTCTCGCCCTTGATGTCATACGAGATCTTTTTCTTACCCGACATGGATGCCAGGACGGAGCCGGTGTGGATTCCAATCCTCATCTCCCAAAAGCGGTCATTGTCGCTGTTGACGCGGAGCGACTTTATGTGCCGCGCCATCTCCATCGCGCACAGGACGACATCGACAGGGTTAGTGATGTTCTTCTGGGGGATGCCGCCGACACACATGAACGCATCGCCAATAGTCTTGATAGGCAGGAGCTTATGCTCGGCGGCGATGTCGGCGAAGTTAATCAGGATCTGGTCGAGCTCGTCTACGCCGGACTGTGTGCGCTGTTCACTACCGGCGGCATGGTAGCCACGCATATCGACATACATGACCGTCACCATGTTGAACCTCGTGAGCTTTTGACCCGACTCGGTGTCGATAGTGAGATCCTGCGGCAGGACGTCCTTGGGCAAAAGTGAAATAATGCCCTCGAGGCGTTCTACGTCAACAAGCGCCTTATTGTATGATTCTTTCAGGTCATCGAGCTGCCGCTTGGTCTCGGCAAGTTCCTGCTCAAGCCTGGCGTTTTTGTAGATAAGTTCGTCGTGGCTAATGTCCATGGCATTAGATATAAAAAACCGCGATTATGGGTTGGCGGTTCTCCAACGGATAATCGCAGGTCATCATTATGAGTAGATTTATTATAAGCTTAACGGGTAAGGAGCCAGAGGGTCTGGTCGATGTTCTTCCTGAGGCCAGGAAGTGCGGCGCGGGCCTCGGCGACAGTGCTGAACTGCTTTACAGTCACCCTGTGGTACTGTCCGTAAGGTTCGAGAATCTTAGAATCGTAACCCTTGGCCTTGAGCTTTGTGTTGAGCTTCTGGGCATTGTTGTAGAGCGTGAAGCTGCCGGCAACGATGTAGAACACGTTTGACTCGTTGACCTTCGAAGTCGGGGCCTCGGAGAGGTTGCCTTCCTTGTCCTCGGTCATCACAGGCTCCTCGGTGGCGTTGGCGGTGTTGGCGGCAGTAGTGTTGTCAGCCACGTCGGTAGCCGCCTGGCCGCTCTTGGAGAGGTCGTCCGAGAAGTCGGAATACGATTCAGTGGGCAGGTGGAGCGTGTCGTCGTTGTAGCTTGCCTGTTCTGCGTTCTTGTTGTTCTTACAGCCTACGAGGGCAATCAGCGCGACTGCCACAACAAACAGGCCTGTTAGTTTCAGTTTTGACATAACGTTTTGAATTTTTAATGTTTAAATTTAATGTTTAATTTTTTAAAGTTCTGTTTTATAAAGTCTTAACTTTTTTTCAGTATGTTTTTCCGTCGCTAAAATACTAAAATATTTGATACGGTGCAATATTTTCCAATCTTTTTTTCAATACGCGACCCTAAGAGCCTCGCCTTTCGTAAAATTTTCCTTTGAAATCATGACCGGCTTGAGGTCGGTCAACTTCGCCATGCAAGCGACGGAGTGTAGGTCGTCAGATTCCATGAGGAAATATATATTGCCATCGTCCGAGACCTCGAAGTCGGGGCATGACTTGTTGTCGGGGATTACCTTGGTTATATTGCCGGTGCGCAGGTTATAGACGTTCAACTGCCGGAAATTATCACGAAGAGTGCCATAATATGCGCACGTGTAGACTATCCGGTCGTGCGACGAGGTGAGCTGCAAGCGGCACGAGGTGTTCATGGACAGGTCATTGTCAAGGCACAAGTTGTCACAACTGATTGACTTTATGTGTTTTGCAATGCCATCATTAAAGGAATACACGAAGACTTTCCTCATGTCGTGGCATACAAGCAAAGTGCCGTCAGGACTGAATGTGGGATTATAAAGCGACTGCGACTCAGGATTGTCGACGTTCGAAAAAGTGCCGTCGCGCAGGTCGTATATTAGCACCATGCACGAATATGCGTCAAAAAAGCAGTTGACCGCCAGAAAATGACCGTCTGGGGAAAAGCTGCGCGAGTAATAGTCATACGTGCCGAGGTCAAGTTTCTTGTCCTTCTTTGTCATTATGTCATAGAGATGCACCGAGCTGTGGCGACCCGTAGTGTCTGTGTAGGCTATCAACGAGCCATCGGGCGAAATGGCGACCCCGGTGCCGCAGACGTCGACTTTAGACAGGATTTCGATGGAGTTCCCCACTAAGACACAATCGTCAGCGGCTATTGCGAAAAAGTTTGCCGCGTCGTGGGCGGGCTTTGTCTTCTTGGCGGCCGGTTTTGTGTTGGCTTGGATTGCCCTGTAAAGTTCTTCCGGAATCTCAAGCGTATCGGATGCCTTAGAATCGTCCACGACGCTATGTTCCTTCGTGCAGCTGCCGCACGATGGCATAAGGAATACGATGAACAATATGGATATGTACCTGCGCAATCTCATTTATAATATATATATATTGTGTGAATGTTAGTAATTTCCAATATAAAAGTTATAGTATGCCTCGACCGCCGCCGCGCCGTCAAGCCGCTTAAGGTTTTCGTCGCTTATCGCCATTATCTTAAAGTCGCCATCCGGCTTCAGGAAGTCGGCGTTCTGTTTCGAGAACTCGTCCACAAACATCTTTGCGGCGACCTTTCCATCTATGAGCGACATTATCACAAAACGGTAGCCACTGCCAGCGATTTCGTAGTCCCCGACATCCGCCTGCGTGTATCCTTTCTCGGCGCAAAACTTCAGAAGCTGGAACTTGAGTTGGCCGGCGCGCTGGTCGTCACCGTCCACAACCGCCGCAAGCACATGATGGCTCGCGTCCACGACGTTGGAGAACTGCGCAGTCTCAAAATTGCCGCTCTCAAGTGCGCCGAGTTTTCCTTGTGCATACGACACAAGTTTGGAGCTTGGGAAACGCTCAATAAGGTATTCGAGCCGCTCCTTCATCTTGTCAGTCTCACGCATACGGCCATACGAGCGGGCTTCCATGTAAATAAGGTTTTCCATTATGCGGAGGTCGGAGTATTTCTCCTGACCGGCGACGCACAAATCTTTCGCCTCCTGGTATCGTCCGGCGGCGAATGCGTCGAGTACCTGCTCATAATGGCGCGACGCCTCGTCCTTACGGCGCGCGACGGTGTTGAGGTAATTTGGGTCGTTCAATATCTTTGCATATCCAGTCTCGGGGTACTGCGAGATAAGTAACTGCTTGTTATAGTCCGACAACTGCTGCTCGCCCTTCTTGGCGTATAGTTTCACGAGTTGGTAAAGGCACTGTGGCTTCAGGTAATGGTCGGGGTGATGCCCGTTAATGTACAGCAGCGTCTCGATGGCCTTGTCGATGTCGTCTATCTTCTCCTCGTACACGCCCGCCGCCGCGAACCACGCATCGGCCTCCTTGCTTACGCTCGCTTGCATCGCCGAGTCCGTCAGCGGCAACTCGCGCAGATAATACGCCGGCATCTTGTTTGTCAAAGTCGAGTCGCCTTTTTCGGACTCTTCTTCGTCCTCGTCGCCGGAGACAGCCGCCTCGGATTTGTTCTTGCGCCGCCAGTTATCCTCAAGCGGGCGGTTGCCCCATTTCTTAAGGAACTCGGAGCGGCCATAGTTGAGGGCAGTGACATTATAAAGGTACCACTTTCCACTGAAGCCTGGATTGCCGTCCTGACCGGTGTACTCGACGCCATAACTATTGTCACGTGAGGAATAGTACGGCTGCGACTGCTGGAGTTTGGCAGCCTCCTCGGCATTGATTACGTCGAGGATAATGTTTGAGATGAGTTTGTTACGCTCGCCTTCCGACATCTTTGCAACGCGCTGCAGGCTGTCCTGGTGTTCGGCGGCACGGATATAGCGGATAAGCTCCGACAGGTTCTTCGCCTTTTGGGAAACAGCGTCATAGTCCGAGTAAGTCTTTGGGAGATAGGACATTGTGGAGTCGTAGAATATGCCGGCGTTTATGTAGTCGTTGCGGTCGAAGTATATGCCCGCCGCCGCCATGTACGATTTTGCCTTCTGGACATTGTTGGTCGAAGAATACTGGGCGGAGCGGCGGTAGTCGACCAACGCGGCGTTAATATTCTCGTTGCGGTACTCCATCTCGGCAAGCGCGTAATAAATCTGGTCGCGGTACGGCTCGTTTTTTTCGTCCTTTGCCAAAGCCTCGAGGCTGTGCCGAATCTTCTCGACATTATCGCCCGGAGTGAACACAACCGCCAAGTTAATCTTGGCATTAAAAATCATCTGGTAGTCCTGGCGCATCTTCACGACCTGCTCATAACACTTTCGCGCTTCGGGATAGCGTCCGGCAAGGCGTGACAAGTCGCCAAGGATATACGTGAGCCACGCCTTCTCCGGCTTTTTCTTAGTCAGCGCGAGCGATTCCTTTATATGGTCTATTGCATCGTCGTACTTATGGCGGCTCACGGCAATCTGCGCGTAGACTTTATGGATGTCGGAGTCCAATTTCTTAGGATGGCGGAGGTCTTTTACGAGTTTGTCAAGCAGTTCGAGAGCCTCGTCATATTTTTTTTGAGCCCAATATGTCTTAGCAAGCCACAGTTGCGCCTCGAACTTAGTCGGCTCGTGGCGGAATCGTGTAATGCCGAGTTGCAACGACGACTCCGCCCTGTCCAAGTCAGCCGCCACGTAGTTCGCCTTGCCCATCAGAAGGTACGTGTCGTCAATCCACTTGCAAAACTCGGGCTTGTTGAAGAAATCCTGGTCGGCGTAGCTCATGCCCACGCGGCTGTAACGCCGCGAAGGCTTGGCGGTTATGGAATGTTTGAGGATATTTTTGCCGCACTCCTCGACACAGGCATCCATGTACGGGGAGGCTATCGGCGCAGCATCCGGCGCGTCAAAACGGTACACGGGCAACAAGTCCGTGTAGTCGGCCTTGAGGTTGTCGTCCACCGCCTTCAAGCCCGCCAAATACGATTGCCTTGCCTCGAACACTACATTATAGCGCGAGGTTACATTGTGGAATGCCCGCGTCGAAGTCGTGTTTTTTGAGTTGCTGCATGCGCAGGCGAGCATCAACGCGAGCATACATGCTGCAAGAGGTTTTGTGCGGCTATTGCTCATCGGTTTATATGGTTGGTATGCCGTCTATTCGTTATCTGACACAATAAGTTTATAACCTTTTCCGTGAATGTTAAGTATCTCTATTGTATCATCGGCCTTGAGGAGTTTGCGGAGTTTAGTGATGTACACGTCCATGCTCCTGGCGTTGAAGTAGTTGTCGTCGTCCCAAACCTGCTTGAGGGCGTAGTTGCGCTCGAGGACTTTGTTGACGTTCAGGCACAGCAGGCGCAGGAGTTCGGATTCCTTCGTGGTAAGTTTGACAGGCTCGTCGGTGTTGTACTGTAGCGTCTGCTTTATGGACTCGAACACATAGGAGCCCAGTTTGAACGATGTCACGGACTCGCTGTCGGCAATGCCCGAGCGGCGTAACACGGCCTCGATCCTGAGCAAAAGTTCCTCCATGTTGAAAGGCTTTGTGATGTAGTCGTCCGCGCCAATCTTAAAACCGGCGAGCACGTCCTCCTTGAGGTTCTTTGCTGTCAGGAAGATAATCGGCATTGACGAATTTGCGCTGCGGATTTCCGATGCGACCTGGAAGCCGTCCTTCTTGGGCATCATTATGTCGAGGATACAGATGTCGAACAGACTGTGGGAGAAAGTTTCGGTAGCCTTCTCGCCGTCAGTGCAGAGCGTCGTTTGATAGTTCTTGGCCTCGAGATACTGCTTGAGGAGCGAACCGAGGTTGACATCATCCTCTGCGAGCAATACATTTATTTTTCTTTCCATACTTGTTTATAGTTTACAGTTTCAATTATTTTTTCATTCAATTACTTCAGTAACTTCAATCACTTGACCTACTGGCTGAACGGCAAAAACACCGTGAACGTCGAGCCGCGTCCGGGTTCGCTCTTAAGCCTTATCGTGCCGCCGTGGGCTTCGACGATTTTCTTGACATAACTCAATCCAATGCCGAAACCCTTGGTATTGTGGATATTACCAGTATGAACCCTAAAGAACTGCTCGAAGATGCGCCTTTGGTTTTCGCGCGAGATTCCGATACCGTTATCCTCGACCTCAAGCTCGACGCCATTCTTGACATTTGAAGTCGTAATCTTCAGCTCCGGCTTTATCTCGGTGTACTTAAGCGCATTGTCAAGAAGGTTTGCGACGATATTTGTGATGTGCATCTCGTCACCCTCCACGAGGTCGTCCTTCGCGCCATACTTGCAGGTTATGACGCCGTCCTTCGCCTTGAGCTTCAGGTCAAAAGTCTTCACGACCTTCCGCACGACATCGTTGATATACACCTCCTTAGTTTTCATCAGCAATTTTCCACGGTCGATAGCCGCCATCTGCAACACCCTCTCGACCTGCGAGCCGAGCCTCTTGCTTTCCTCCTCGATGACGGACGAAATATTAGTGAAACTGCTCTGGTTCTTGGCGACCGACGGGTCACGGAGCATTTGGCTTGCAAGCGATATGGACGCAATCGGCGTCTTCAACTCGTGGGTCATGTTGTTTATAAAATCGGTCTTCATCTCGTGGAGTTTGCGCTGGCGCATTATAATAAGCAGCGTGGAGAAGAATATCACGATTATAATCAACGCCAAGAAAAAGGACATCCACACATTCTTAGTCAACGAAGCCATGGATATGGAAATCTCATCGGGGAAATAGACCGTCAATTTTGTGTTCTGCGACAACAAGTCGTTTGGGAACAGCAATATTTCGTAAATCTTGTCGTCCTCGGACGGCGCAAAGCCATCGGTCTTGAAATAGACATTATGGTCGTCTTTAAGCACCATGAACTCATACTCGGACACGATGCCCTGCATCTTAAACTGTTTGCAGAGAATATCGCAAATCTCGGACGGCGACACTCGCTCCTCGAGGTTCACCTTCTTGCTTGTGATGTTGTTCAGAATCTTTTCGACAAACACCGTCTTTTCCGTGTGGACGCGCCGCTGCACTTCCTCGCGCAGCTGTCGGAGATCCATGCTGTCGGTGTCGGCCTTCATAGGCCCGCCCTGCGGGTCAGCGACAGGATAGAACAGCGAGTCCTTCGCCATGACGACAAGAGTGTGGGTGGAGTCGGCATCTTTCACGATATTCCTCACAATCTCCGGGGCAGGCAGGGTGACATCCAAATGACGCGCCGGCGCGGCTGTGTCAAAATTCAACGCCAGGACCTCATTGCTAAGCTGTTCGATGACCTCGCGACGTTCAAGCTCCTCCACGACACCAGAAAGCGACTGCATGACCTTCTCGCTGAACTCATGCTGCCGCATAGTAAATGAAGTCCTGATCCACGAAGCCTGGATACTTATCATCCAGACCACCGTGGCCACCATGACTATGCCCAAAATCCATATCAGTTTTTTGCTCATAACACAATGATAGTTATCAACGTGCAAAGTAACAAAAAATAGTCAGGATTTCCAAAAAAATATTTTGACCATTAAAAAAATCAAAAATCACGCGTCAAATCATTATGGCTCAACGCCAAAGCCATATTCCACGGTGCATTAAAAATTCAAAAACCGAAAAAAAAATTTTTTTTTTACGCAAAAGGGTAATATATTTGGGCTGCAAAAAAACTAAGACAAAACGAGAACTACGATTTGCGATGGAGCCAAACGAGACCGAAAAAAAATACCAGAACCGCCACGCAATCATAAAGGTGGCGCGCACAGTGTTCAACAAGTACGGGTACGACAAGACCCGCATGGATCATATTGCCAAGGCTACAGGCAAGGGCAAGAGCTCGATATACTATTACTTCAAGAGCAAGGAACAGATGTTCCAGTCGGTGGTATTGACGGAAGCCGTGGCGTTCAGGCACACGATAATCGACGCGCTCGCGGCCACCGCAGACACCGTTGACAAGATAAAAGTCTATGTCCTGACGAGGATGAACATCATCAAGACATACACCAACTTCCAAAACGCCCTGAAAAACACAAAGCTGCGTCATCTCGATTTTGTCCGCAGGCTCAACAGCCTCTACGACAGGGAAGAAATACGATTGTTTAAAGACATACTTGAAGAGGGCGTCAACAAAAAACTCTTCAACGTCAAGGACCTCGACCTCGCCGCGATGGCGTTGATAATGGCCGTCAAAGGCATCGAAGACTACGTATTCAGGACCGACGACGCGGTAGAGTTCACATCGCGGATCGACCAGCTCATCGACCTCATCCTACACGGCATCATCATCTAAAAAACCGGGCGCAATGAAAAAAAACACGATACTTTGGGTTGACGACGAAATCGACCTCTTGAAAGTCCAGATACTCTTCCTCAAAGGCAAGGGCTATGACGTAACGACCGCCAGCAACGGCACCGACGCCATCGACCTCGTGCGCGCCCAGACTTTCGACATCATCTTCCTCGACGAAAACATGCCCGGACTCAGCGGCCTCGACACCCTCAGGGCAATCCGCGAGACCAACCAGGACGTGCCGGTCGTGATGATTACAAAAAACGAAGGCGAAGAGATAATGGACGACGCACTCGGCAGCAAGGTTTCGGATTATTTGATAAAGCCCGTCAACCCATTCCAGATACTCTCGTCAATCAAAAAAAACATCGACAACAAACGCCTCGTCAGCATCAAGACCGCCGAAGAATACCAAAGCGAATTTCAGACCCTCGGCACCGAGATTGCCCAAGTTCGCGACATCGACGGCTGGGCGACGCTGTATAAGAAGTTGGTGGACTGGGACTTGAAACTTCAAGACCTCAACGAGGACAAGACCACGCTCTACGAAGTCTTCAATTACCAAAAAAACGAAGCCGGCGCGGCGTTCTGCAAATATTTTGAGAAGAATTACGAACATTGGATCGACGGCCCGCGCGAGAGCCGCCCGATGATGCAGATGGACGTGTTCAAGGAACGGATTTTGCCGATGCTCGACGCGGGGCAGAAGGTATTTTGGATTGTGATAGACAACCTCAGGTTCGACCAATGGAAGGCGTTGCAACCCGTCATAGCCGAGTACCTGACAGTCGAAAAAGAAGAAATCCTCTGTTCCATCCTGCCCACGGCGACGCAGTACGCGAGAAACGCGATGTTTTCGGGGCTGACGCCGCTGATGATTTCGCAGCTTTACCCCGAACTCTGGACCGACGAGGACGAGCTTCATTCCAAAAACAACAACGAGCGCGAGTTGATACAGACGATGCTGACGAGGTTCAGGCGCGACATCAAGTTCACCTACAACAAGACATTCAACAACCGCGAGGGCCAGCGTCTCGCCGACAACATCCAAAACATCGCCGACACGCCGCTCAACATCGCCGTATATAATTTCGTCGATATGATTTCGCACGCCCGCACCGACAATCCCATGATGCGCGAACTCGCCGACAACGAGGCATCGTACCGCGCCCTGACAAGGACATGGTTTGAGCACTCGTCGCTCTTCACGCTGATTAAGGCACTGTCGCGCAAGGACTTCAAGGTAATCCTCACCACCGACCACGGCAACGTGATGGTCAGCGCCGCCGTCAAGGTAACAGGCGAAAAGCAAATCACGTCCAACGTCCGTTACAAAATCGGCAAAGACCTGCAATTCAACAAGAAAGACGTTTTTGAAATCCAAAATCCCAAAGTCGCGCAGCTGCCGCAGCAAAGCGTCAGCACGAGGTACATCTTCTCGCGCAACAGGGATTTCATGGCGTACCCAAACAATTTCAACCATTACGTCAAGTATTACCGCGACACCTTCCAGCACGGCGGCATCTCGATGGAAGAATTGCTGATACCATTGATAACGTTGAAACCGAAATAATCAATAATGACATTTGTTTGATTTGTAAAGACTTGTTTGATTTCCCGCCGAAGGCGGCTCTAATATAATCACCGCCTACGGCGGTGAACATTTGGAAGTGCCCTGGCGGGCAGAAATAATACAAATCAGTTTCAAATCTTACAAATTTTAAAATGAAAATATTATGAGTTTTGAATTGAAAATAAAAGACCTGTCGGCGATAGACGGCGCGGCGCAGAAGTTTTTGACGTTAATAAAGGCGCAGTATCCCGATTCGCGGTGCATAATCTTCAATGCGGGGATGGGTGTCGGCAAGACGACATTCATAAAAGCGTTGTGCAAGGCGATGGGCGCGGTTGACGAGGCAAGTTCGCCGACGTTTTCCATCGTCAACGACTACCTCTGCGACGACGGCAGCCACATCTTCCACTTCGACCTCTACCGCATCAAAGACACCGAAGAGGCGATGGCGGCTGGCGCGGAAGACTACATCTACGGCGACAGTTATTGCCTGATAGAGTGGCCAGAGACGCTCTTGCAGCTACTGCCCGACAACACGGTAAACGTCAATATCGAGGAAGCCGAAGATGGAACGCGAATTATGACCGTTGACCGTCTTGCGGCGGCTTAGCCAAAAATGAAAAGAATAATAAAGAATTAAAAGAAATGATAACTGAAACACCTGAAATATGTGTAACGGAAGTATCGCTGATACCCGAAGAAAAACTCAAAGAGCTTGTGTCGGGCGGTCGCGAACTCACCGTCGCCGTGCTCAAAAGCGACCCTTGCATCGACACCCGCGTGCCGCTCACCCCGATGGGCGTGTCGATACTTGCGGCGGGCGGACACCACGTCCTCATAGAATCCGGCGCGGGCGTGCAGGCCAACTACGACGACCTTCAATACGCCGAGTCGGGCGCGTACGTTACGGATTCGCGCGAAAAACTATTCAAAGCCGACATTTTGCTCAAATCCCAGCCCTTCACGATTGACGAAGCGGCGATGACCAAAAAGCGTCAGACACTCATATCGTACCTCGGCGTGGCGCACACAAGCAAAGAATACATCCAGACGCTCATCAAGCGGAAGGTGGTGGCGATAGCGATGGAATACATCCAGACCGAAAAGAATTTTTATCCTATATCCCACATCAACAGCGAGATAGCGGGCCGCAGCGCAATCTTCATCGCTGCGGAACAACTCGGCAAACAAACCGGCGGCAAAGGCGTTTTGCTCGGCGGCGTTACGGGCATTTCGCCGTCGTCGGTCATCATCATCGGCACGGGCGTAGCGGCATTGCACGCGGCCAAGGCGGCGGATTTTCTTGGCGCGGAAGTCAAGGTTTTTGACGACAGCGTCTATAAACTCATAGATTTCAGGCAAAAACTCGGCAGGGACATTTTCACGTCGGTCTTGCAGCCGCAGGTTTTCAACAAGGCTCTCGCCACCGCCGACGTCGTCATCGGCGCCAAACACATTCAGGCTCAGCCATATCCCACGGTTACCGCCGACATGGTCGCGACGATGAAACGCGGTTCGGTGATTGTGGACCTCAACGTCGAGACCGGCTCGTGTTTTGAGACCTCGCACCCCACGACGCTTCAACAGCCGGTTTTTGACGTAAACGGTGTCAAGCATTTTTGCCTTCCCAACATCACCGCCCTTGTCCCCAAGACTGCAAGCATCGCTTTAAGCAACGTCCTCTATCCAATTATCAATGAGATAGGTGTCAACGGCGGCATCAATCCCACCATCACCTTCAACAAACTACTTCGTTCCTGTGTCTATTGCTACAACGGCATGCTGACCAACCAATATTTGGGCAAACGGCTGGGCGTAAAAGTGCAGGATATTGACTTGTATTTGCTGTAATGGAGGGGCTAATTGTTTTCTATTAGTTCCAATCCTTGTTTTCGATAAAATGGAAACTTGCTGTCATTGGAAATAAGTACCTCATTCGTCTTTTTAGTATTCAAGTTGGTCACCATTCCCACAGCCTCGTCAAGTTCGGCTTTTTTCTTTCTCTGTCAGGGGTTCCCAACCTTTTTGGGCATCCTTCCATTTGATTTCTTCCAACCTACTTTTGAATTTTTTTGTTTCCATGGCCTTGGGTTTTGTTAATGAACGATAGGCAAATATAAGCACAGTTTTCGGGATTGCAAAATATTTTTCAAAAATTATTCGATTTTATTTTGTTTTTTTAGAAATTATTCACAACTTTGCGTCGTCATCCGCATTGGTTTTTGCTCGCGCAGAGGCCAGGTGTGGATGGCTTACATACATAATGAAGGCGTTTACGCGACGCTACGCTTTCCATCTTTGTAAAATCTCGCAAATTCTACAAT
>CAJOJG010000048.1 GCA_905234655.1 uncultured Bacteroidales bacterium | reverse complement strand
TGAACTTGTCAAATACAAGCCCAAAGACCGTGGCAGCCGCGCCATCAAGGAATTGTGGCTCAGGTTCTTGACGGAGATTGACGAATCCACCAAAAAGGCGGACGACGTTTTGCTCGAAAACCCCGAAATCAACCAGGCGTTGGAGATACTCGAAACCTCAGCCTACACTGATGCGGATATGTATGTCTATAACGACGCACTTTTGGAGATAATGACGCAGCACAATGCAATGAAAAATGAACGGGAGGACGGATACGCAGAAGGCGAAGCCAAAGGCGAACGCACCAAAGCACTCGACATCGCCCGCAACGCCAAGTCAATGGGTTTGCCTATCGAGACCATCGTAAAACTCACCAACCTCACCCCCGAAGAAATCACAAAAATTTAACACGCCGCCCCTTGCAAAATCCAAAAATTATCCCCAACTTTTTCTGCTTGCATGCCGCAAAGATAATGCTCTATTCTTGATTTGGCAACACCGCCAACCTAAAAAATCCGCTGTCCCGATTTTATCACCTCTTCCGCAAACCTCACTTTCCGCTGCATCGGAAGCCCGCCGTCAATCCAGTAGATTCTTACGCCCATGCGTTCCATGCGGCGGTACCAGGTCATTTGGCGTTTGGCAAATTGGCAGATGGCGATGTAGAGTTGTTCTTTCATCTCGTCGAAGGTCATCTTGCCGATGGCGTATAATGTAACGTACTTGTATTCAAGGCCATAATATATGAGGTCGTCGGGGTTGACGCCCGATGCGATGAGCGACCGCATTTCATCCACCATTCCGTTCGCGAGGCGTTCTTCGAGGCGGATGCGGATTTTTTCGCGCTCGATGGGGCGGGGATTTTTTACGCCAAATACAAGCGGCTCGATTTTGGGGTAGGTGGGGACGATTTTGGGATTTTCCTTGATGAAAGTCTCGATTTCGATGCCACGGATTGCGCGTTTTTTGGTGTCGGTGTCGGTGGTGTTGTGAAGGGTTTTCATCGAGGCGAGCATTTCCTTCAATTCTTCGAGCGAATATTTTTCCAATTCTCGGCGCAGCGTGGGGTTGGCGGGAACATCGACGAGTTGGTAATTCCTGATTACCGCCTCGATATAAAGACCCGTGCCGCCGCACATTATCGGAATGCGTCCGGCGGCGCGAATCTGATTATAGATGTCAAAAAAATCACGTTGATACCTGAACACATTGTACTTCTCGCCCGCGTCGATGATGTCAACGAGGTGGCACTTGACAGGCTGTCCGTCAACGACATAATCGTCGAGATCCTTGCCCGAGCCGATGTCCATCCCGCGATACACCTGACGCGAATCCGCGCTGATGACATCGGTGCCGAGGGCGTGGGCGAGGTGCGCGGCGAATGATGTCTTGCCGCCCGCCGTGGGTCCAAGTATCGTGATTAGGTTCATTAGTCGATGATTTTTTCCAACGACGCGTTATATACGTGCATTGCCTTCTGCGACATGCCCATCGACGAGAATCCGCCGTCGTTGTAGAGGTTTTGCATGGTGATTTTCTTTGTGAGGTCAGAGAAGAGCGTCACGCAGTAGTTGGCGCAGTCTTCGGCGGTGGCGTTGCCGAGCGGCGACATGCGGTCCGAATAGTCCATGAGGTTGTCGATGCCCTTGACGCCCGAGCCGGCGGTGGTCATCGTCGGCGACTGCGAGATGGTGTTGACGCGCACTTTCTTTTCGCGGCCGTAGATGTAGCCAAAACTTCTCGCGATGGATTCCAAGAGTGCCTTTGCGTCCGCCATGTCGTTGTAGCGGTAGAATGTCCGCTGCCCCGCAACGTAGCTCAACGCCACCACCGAGCCCCATTCCTTGATTGCGTCGAGTTTGTAGGCGGTCTGAAGCATCTTGTGGAACGAAAACGCCGAGATGTCCATCGTCTTGGTGTAGTAGTTGTAGTCAACGTCGTCGTAGCTGCGGTTTTTCCTGACGTTGAGCGACATGCCGATTGCGTGAAGCACAAAGTCTATCTGCCCGCCAAACTTTTCCATTGCGCGGCTGAACACCGCTTTGAGGTCGTCGAGGTTTGTGGCGTCGGCCTCAACGATTTCCGAGCCGGTCTTTTCCGCCAATTTTTTCAACGTGCCGAACCTCAATGCCGCTGGGGTGTTGCTCAGGATGAACTCTGCGCCTTCCTCGTAGCAACGTTCAGCGATATGCCAGGCGATGGATTTTTCGTCCAACGCGCCAAAAATGATTCCTTTTTTGCCTTTAAGAAGATTGTACATAATTTGCTTTTTTGAATTATGGCCGCAAATTTATTGATTTAATTTTGTATTTAACGTAGGTTTGACGTTATCTTTTTTTTAATTTTGTGGCGGCAACGTGGAACGCCTTGCGGCGTTCTATTTTTGGAACATCAATTTTCGTCAATTTTTTTCTATCCAAAAATGAAAAGAATTGGAAAAGAATTAAAAGAATTAAAAGAATTACTTATTTTTAATTTACTTGAAAAGAATAAATTGACGATAATTGACGAGTAAATTGACGAAAATTTTCGTTTAAAAAAAAACAGCCGCCGTAGGCGGCGATTTATGTTTAAGAAGATGAAGTTAGAGTTTTTTATGGCGGAGCGGCTGGTGCGCGGGAAGGCGGATGACAAGGGCGTGGCATCGTCGGTGGTCAGGATTGCCGTGGCGGCGGTCGCTCTGTCGGTCTGCGTGATGATTGTGTCGATAGCGGTGATTGTCGGGTTCAGGAACGAAATCATGGACAAGGTGGTCGGCTTCGGCTCGTGCGTCAACATCGTCAACCGCGAGAGCGCGGCAAACCTCGAATCCCTGCCGGTAGATTCGCGTCAGGATTTTTATCCGTCCATCACCGACGAGGACGGCGTAAGGCACATTCAGCGTTACGCCTTGAAACCGTGCATCTTCAAGTCGGGCAGCGACATCATGGGCGTGATGCTCAAAGGCGTCGGCGACGAGTACGACTGGTTTTTTTTCAATAAGAACATCGTTGACGGCCACACCCTCGGCACGCCCGACACAGTGAGCGGCAACCGAATCGTCATTTCCAAAAAAATGGCGGACCTTCTCAAACTCGAAGTCGGCGGCAGCGTCGTGGCGTATTTCATCCAAGACCCGCCGAGGATGCGAAAATACACCATCGTCGGCATCTATTCGACGGGGCTCGAAGACTGCGACAAACTCTACGCGATGGTTGACATCGGCGGCATCCAAAAACTTAACGGCTGGGACGAAAATCTGATTACGGGTTTTGAGGTGATGATAGACAATATCGACGACCTCGACGAGATGACGGAAGTGGTGCGCGGCGTGGCGGGATACCGCATTGCTGAAGACGGCTCTATGTTGCGCGTAACGAGTGTCAAGGACATCAACCGCCAACTCTTTGACTGGATTGCACTTACGGAAATGAACGTCTGGGTCATCATTGCGATTATGGTCTTTGTGGCGTTTGTCAACATGAGCACCGCTCTTTTGATTATCATCTTTGAGAAAGCGTCGATGATTGGCTTGATGAAGGCCATCGGCGCGAGGAACTGGCAAATCAGAAAAGTTTTCATCTTGCAGAGCCTTTATATCCTGATGAAAGGCCTGATAATCGGCAACATTATCGCCTTTGCGTTGATAGCGTTGCAGTCTTACACCGGCATCATCGCCCTCGACGCCGAATCGTATTACGTCGATCACGTGCCGTGCGCATTGAACCTGTGGCAATTTGCGGTGGTTGATATGGGGACGTTGGTATTGATGACGGTGATGATGACGCTTCCGAGCATGGCGATAGGACTGATGCAGCCGGCGAAGGTGATGGGGTTCAAGTAATGCATAAATTCATAATGCATTGACCTTGTCGTTCACCTCGAATCCCCACAGAGATATGTCGTCGCGTTGTTCTTCGAGGCCTTCCCAGTTGTTGAGGAGGGTTTCGACGAACATCTTTTGGTCTTCGATGTGTTCGGTGTAGGTCATCGAAATCATCATGCGGACGCGGCTCGTGCTGAAACGTTTGCGCATGATGTTGTTCTGATCCTTTATGCCGTCGGAGGTCAGGTAGATGCGGTCGCCGTTGTAGAGGTTGACATCATGGTCGGTGAAGAAGAATATGTCGGCGTATGACTGTCCGCCGATGCCGCGACGGTCGGCTTCCACGGTCTCGACCTCGTGTGTGCTTTTGCGGCATACAAAAACTGGCTGTTTTGCTCCGGCGTACTTCATTTCCCACTGGTGGTCTTGACCTTGGACACGCTTGAAGCGGCATATCGCAATGTCCATGCCGTCGTTGTTCTCTGTGATGTCCTGCTTAAGTGCCGCCTGGATTTTCTCGTGCATCGTTTCGAGGATGATGGACGGAATGTAGAGTTTGTTCTCGTTGATGAGTTCGCCGAGTATGCGGATGCCGATCATGCTCATGAACGCGCCCGGGACACCGTGCCCGGTACAGTCGCCAAGCACCGCAAATGTGTATTCCGGCGTTATCGATAGCCAATAGAAGTCGCCCGACACAATGTCCTTGGGCCGGTAGACGATGAAGTTGTCGAAGAAGGCGGACATCTGCTCCTCGCCGGGCAACATCGCCTCCTGTATGGTCTGTGCGTACTTGATGCTGTCGGTGATGTAGTTGTTTTTTGTGGTGATTTGCTTGTTGCGGAGTTCGAGTTCCTGGAACGCCTCGGTGATTTTTTGTGCCTGGTCTTCGAGGCGTTTGTGTTGCTCGGAGAGTACGTCGTTCTGCTCCTTTATGCCAGCCTGTTGGACTTCCATCTGCGCGGTTATGAGGGAGAGCATCTCTGCCTGCATGCTTAGTTCGCGCTGATGTTCGGAGATGTCGGTGATGTTGCCGTAGATGGCGTTCCCGTCGTGCTTGAATTTTATTTTGGAGAGTGTGATGTTGAGCGAGATTTTGGTCTCGCCAGTGCCGAGTTCCGCCTCGTATGTGCTAATGAGGTTTCGTTTGAGGCATTTTTCGATTGCGGCGGCTGCGGCGGGGCGGTCGATGAGCGTCTGCACGAGGGCTTCGGGCGTGAGGTCGATGTTGTAGTCCTGCGGCGTGACGTTTGTCCAGTACAACTTGCCGTCGCCGCTGACGATGAACTTTGGAATGCTCGTGGACGTGGCTATTTCCACGAACACTTCGTTGTTGTGGATTCGGGCGGCGAGTTGCTCGTTTTCTTCGGTGAGTTTAGCTATTTGTTCAGTGGATTTTTTACTTTCCAACCGCCACACCAATATCTCCAGTACCGCCAGCACAAACATGCCTAATAGGAAGTAGAGCGAGCCGGACTTGAGGGTGCAGGAGCCGTTTTCGCTATTGAATATCCATAACAATACAACCACCGCCGCCATCGTGAATGGCAGCAGTGCCAGTGCAAAATTCTTCTTATATTTGTTTTTGTCTGTATTGTCCATGGTTTGATTGGATAACTTCCAAAGTTAGTAAAATCTTTTTATCCGCAAAAATTTTTTATGTTTTTTTTATTTTTTCCACGGCTGGAGTATCGTCGAGTTTGGCGAGCCGGAGTATTTTTGGGTCGGCGTGTTGAGCAGGATAGGGTAGCGGCTCTTATTCATCACGTAGACCGCCACCGAGTCCATCCACGCAAACGCCGATTCGGGCTTTGGGTGCGCGCCGTCCGCAAAACGCTTGTATGTCAAGTTCTTGGACGGGAAATAGCGGCGGCTGCCGACGTTGTCTACAATCATTTGGTTAATGCCGGTGTCGGGCTTCCAGTTCGGCGGGCCAATCCAAATGAAAGGGATTGTGTCTATCTGTTCGAGGATGTGCTTGACGTATGGGGTGCGCTTTTCGATGATGTTGCTTACGAAAAGTTCGTTTGCGCCGAGGATCAGCATGATGTATGTCGGCTTTTCCTTGTCGATGAAATATCTGAGGGTGTCCGTCGTGCCGTACCATTCGGTCTGTGAGCTGTACCAGATGACCGACGCCATCTCGTGTCCGTTTTCCTTGCAATAGTCGCGCAGCCGCCAGCGGAATTGTTCAAGCATCGAGTCGCCGATGAGCAGGATTTTCTGCGAGGACGAGTCGATGCCGGTGCGTGGTTTGTACTCCGATTCTGCCACTGGCATTATCGGGACTGGTATGCTGTCGCCGACTACAAACTCGCATATTTCGGATTTCTTAATCGGTTCGCCCGCGATTGAAAGTGTCGGCTTCATAAACGAGTACGCCGCCAACGCCGCCGTGGCGACCATTATCATCAATATTATTCGATAGGAATATTTCATTTCATTAATCCATTAATTCGTTTTTGTGTTTGACATGAGCCATTCCAGGTTTGAGAAGTCGTTGTAGACTTTGTTCCAGATGAAATGTCCCATCTTTGGATATTCGGTGTATTCAATGTGCTTTCCGCCCTGAGACTTGATGGCGTTGACGATATTCCGCGAGCGTGTTACTGGCACTGCTTTGTCGAGCGTGCCGTGGAATGTGCGGATGGGGATGTTGACGAGGCGTTTGGCGAGTTTCTCGTCTGCGCCGCCGCAAAGTGGCATCGCTGCGGCAAATTTATTCGGATACCTTGTTATCAAGTCCCATGTCCCGTATCCGCCCATCGACATTCCTGTGACGTATAGCCTTGACGGGTCGGCGTCGCGGAGGGCGGCAATGCTGTCGAGCAGGCAGTTAGCGGCGTGGAGGTATTTGGAGATTGTGCGTGGCATGTTGTGGTATGACGACGACCAGTCGACTTCGCACCAGCGGTATTTTTCGGCGCATTGTGGGATTATGACGTAGCATGGGTGCTCGGTCATGAACTTTTGGGAGGCGAACACGCTGTCGATGTACTGGAGCTGTGTCTCATTGTCGCTGCCACGCTCGCCTGCGCCGTGCAGGAACAGAATGACGGGATATTTAGCGTCGCGGCTGTCGGCAGTCATCGGGCGCAGAAGCCGGTAGGGTAGGACTGTGCCGAGCGAGTCCGTGAAGTATGACTTTTCATATTTTGGGCGGCACACGCTGTCCACGGCGGCGTTCTGTGCCGTAGCCGAAGTTGCCACTATTATAATAAGCGCGAGTGATATGATTATCTGTTTCATTGTATCTGTTTTTGCAGATGCAAAAGTACAAATTTCTCGCCACAAATATTGCAAAAAAATAGTTTGTTTTACAAAAAATATCACTACCTTTGCGGCTTGGAAATGTATATCTATAACAGCATGAAAAGATTTATTCTAACATTGATGACGGCGGCTACTGTGGCGGCTGTAAATGCACAAGATGCGCGGGAAGTCCAGACGGTCTGCCCTGGCGCGACGATGAAATATCATGTCGAAGCCCCCACTGATGGTTCCGACTACGTATGGGAAACGGATCCACGCGATGCCGGTATTATCATCAAAAACAACGACGAGCCTTGGAATGTGTCAGTCACGTGGCAGAAGAACGGCACATTGTCGGTCTATGAAGAGAACTCGGCGGGCTGTACCAGCGAGACGGCGTATTTGGAGGTTGAACTCGGCAACGCTATCTCGGCGCAGTTTGACAACGCCCAAGTTTGCCACGGCGACCCGTTGAACGTCGTCTTTTCGGAAGGCACGGCGTTTCCAGTGGTGATAGAGTTCACGATTGACGACGAGCCATGTCAGGCTGACGTTTCCCAAAGTCCATACCGTGTGCCTGGCTGGGGCAACAACTACAAACTCACCAAAGTCACCGACGCTAACAAATGCTCGGTAGAACCGCAGGAAGGCAACTCCGCCGTCATAATGCCTGCCCTCAATAAACTAACAATCAAAAAAGCGGAATGAGATGGAACGTGCATTATTATTAATAGTGTTAGTCACGGCCTCCACAGTCCTCAAGGCGCAGGATTGTGTTATTGAAGGCGTGCAGGGCGAGGAGTTGACGGTCGAAGTATCGGGCATGTATGACGTTGAGAAGTCCAAAGTCACGTATGCCATGGTGTCAGGCGGACAATATGACGGCGGCGAGTATGACAAGTCCACTGGACGTGTGACATTCCGCTTCGATGAGGCGATGGACTACACAATCAACTTCTATGAATATTATGACGACTGTGGCAACGAAACGTCAGTATGTTTCAAAATCAAGAGCAAGGAAGTCCCAGTGAAGCCCGATGACCCAGTCAAGCCCGACGACCCGGTCAAGCCCGACGAGCCAGTGACACCTGAAACGCCCGACGAGCAGGTGACGCTCTTCGTCCCAAACATCTTCACCCCGAATGGCGACGGGATTAACGACAGTTTCCACTTGAAGTTCAACGTAAAGCCCGAAAACTTCGACATCGTAATCTTCTCGCGCGAAGGCAAGAAAGTATATACGTCGTCAAACCCCGACTTCCATTGGGACGGAGAAGGATGCCGCCCAGGGACATACTTCTATGTCATTAAGTACCATCACCATACAGATTCCCAAACCATCACCGGCAACATAACTTTAACCGACTAAAATATACGTGTGATGGAATTTGTGGCATGTAATTTGAAAAAATATGAAAAAATGTTTACGAAAAATTTGTCCTATATGATTAATTTTTCGTAACTTTGGAAACGAAATTTGGCGGTCGAAGTCCACATGAGATTTTGTTGGAACTTAAAACTGCTGAAAATCAGGACAAACGGCATCCAAGTGCAATTTTATGGACTTAAAAACGCCCTTGGCGGCTAAAAATGGCTTGATTATTGTTTCAAACATCATACACACACTTAAAGCACCATTATCGTATATAAAACATGGAAAGCGCAATCACAGAAAAACGTCGCATGGTCGATAACATAGCCATCAGTTACACGGGAATCTTCGACACGGAGATACTCTCTGTATTGGCCAAGGAGATTGAGGGAACGCTTTCCCCCGACGACAAGGTCAATAAGAAAGTGTTTAAGATTTTCATCGAACTTGCGCAGAACATAGCCTTCTACAGCCTCGAACGGGAGACTAACGCGGAAGGCAACGACACCGGCGTCGGCACGATGATCATACGGAACTACAGCGACCATTACGTATTCTCCACGGGAAACAAGACCACGATGGAGAACATAATACCAGTCATGGAAAAATGCGACAACATAAATTCCATGAGCCGCGAGAAGCTCCGCGAGTACCGCCGCCTACAGCGCAACATGCCCGCAGGAGAGAAAGGCGGCGGAAATATCGGCTTAATCCAAGTAGCCCTTACGGCATCGAACCCGCTCGAATACTCACTTATCAAATGCCCCGACGGAGCATACTTTTATATCGTGAGCGTCAGGATTGACAAGGAGTAAGGCTGGAAGTTAAAGAAAAACGACATTACTTAATAAAAACCATATTAAGGAATAAGATGATGGAAGATATTCACATAGAAGGAGTGCACGAGGCGTATTTCACTCCGACAGTTAATTTTGAAGTGGCCACCGGCAACTGCGAAATCGCCGGAGAGTCATATTTGGAGGAGACATCCAAATTCTATTCGAAATTATTGGACTGGATAAGGAAGTATACCACCACGATAAAAGGTCCGCTGAACTTCGACTTCAAGTTGAGCTACTTCAACACGAGCAGTTCAAAGTGCCTTGTGGACATCCTTGACCTGCTCAAGAAGTACCAGAACGACGGCGGGAAAGTGACCGTGAACTGGTACTACGACGATTCCGAGGAAGAACTCGAGGAAGTCGAAGACTTCATACTCGAGACAGGACTTGAGATTAACAAGATTCCTATGGAATGACGGCATAAAAAATTAGTAGAATTATTTTTGCGTAATGCAAAAAAAACGTTACCTTTGCAGTAATTATAAACACACCAAGGTATGGAAAAAATAGACGACAAATACGATTTCAGTCTGTACGAATACCATAATCTGCTCCAGCAGAACATCCTTGTCTCGTACAAAGGCCCTATCGACGAGCGCATTATGAACGTCATAGGCGAGAACATCGAGCTCGTCACAAACGACGGCAACGACAAGGCCAAGAGCAAGATATTCAAGATATTCATGGAGCTTGCGCAGAACGTCTGGCTGTACAGCGCGGAGTCGCTCAGCACCGCTTCGGGACGCAAACTCGGCATGGGCACGCTCGTCATCGGTGAGTTCGGGGACGCATACACATTCGTGACGGGAAACGTCGTGAGGAACACTGACATCGAGCCGGTCATCGAAAAGTGCGAAATCATAAACTCGCTCGACCGCGACTCCCTGCGTGAATACCGCCGCGAACAGCGAAGGCTTGCGGGAACAAAGAAAAACTCGGGAAACATCGGCCTCATACAAGTCGCCTTGACTGCGGAAAGCCCGCTCGACATCGAGCTGACGCCGGTAAGCGACGAAGAATCGTTTTTCTCGATTGCAGTAAAAATTAAGAAAACCGGCCGCTAAACATAAAATACGGCACAGGTTTTGGAATTAATGGACACTGTAAAAACACTGTATTAACCGAATGGTCAACATTTACAATAAATAAAGTCGAATATGGAATTGGAAGATATTGTGATAGAAGGATCACACAAAAACTTTTTCACACCCTCGGTCAACTTCAACGCGAAGACCGGCATCTGTGAGCTCTCGGGAGAGTCCTTTCTTGAGGACACCCAGGAGTTCTACAAGCCGCTAATCGACTGGCTGGAGGAATACACAACCAAAATCAAGAAGCCGATAGCATTCTTGATAAAGTTGACATACTTTAACACAAGCACGTCACGATGCATCCTCGACCTTCTGAACGTCTTGAAAGACTACGAGGACGACGGCGGCGACGTGACAGTCAACTGGCACTACGACGAGAACGACTCCGACATGGAGGAGGACATCGAGGACTACATGATAGACACCGGCCTCAACATCAACATCATTCCGTTTTAGCCAGCGGAACACGCACATTCAAACCCCAACCAGACCGTAAAACCCAGTTTTAAACGAATCATTCAACAAAAAATGGAAGACATACACATATCCGGCTTCAAGGACGAATATATGCAGCCGACGGTGGATTTTGTGGAAGCCACTGGCGAGTGTTGCATAAGCGGCGAGTCTTTTATGGAGGAAACTGGTGTGTTCTATAGTCCGCTTGTAGAATGGGTGAAGGCATACGCCAAGCGTCATCAGAAGATAGACTTTGCGTTTTCGCTCACGTATTATAACACGAGCACGTCAAAATGGCTCCTCGCAATCCTCAAGGAACTGAGGGAAATGGAAAAAGCTGGCGGGCAAGTGGCTGTGACCTGGCATTATACGCCCGACGACACGGACATGCGCGACGACATAATGGACTATATGGTCGACACCGGGTTAAAGATTGACCTCGTGCCGTTCAGCGAGTAATGTTCGTGCCATCAAAAAAAGAGTATAATAATTCCTTTTCGACATAAGAGGCGTTTTTTACTGACGCCAAATGGCTAAGACCAGACCGAGTTTTCCCAATATCCAACCGATAATGGGAAAACTTTTTTTTTTAATCAAATTTTAACAACATTATTTTTCTTTTTTTTAAAAATTATGTTAATTTTGTGTCCAAAACTCATTATAAACAATAAAAAATCAGAAATTAAATTATGTTTGTCTTAATGGTTATAGTTTTTGTCATAGGGTACGCTTGCATTGCCCTTGAACACAAACTTAAAATTGACAAGGCCGCCACAGCTTTGATGCTCGGAGCATTAATGTGGATTCTATTTGTGGTCGGAAAGGAAAGCATCCTTAACGACCCGGACATCACGAACAAGTCGTGGGACGAGTACTGCGAAGCCAACGAAGGTGTAGAGCACGACGAGTCCTTCTTCACAAAGTTCATCATCCAGGAGCAGAGCCTCCACCACCTCGGAGAGACTTCGGAGACGCTTTTCTTCCTGCTCGGCGCGATGACCATTGTCGCCATCATTGACAAACACAATGGATTTTCCATCATCACCAGCAGAATCACTACCCGCAAAAAGACCAAGCTGCTGTGGATGCTGAGCGTCTTGACGTTCTTCATGTCTGCTGTCTTGGACAACCTGACCACGACAATCGTGATGGTGACGCTGTTGAACAAGCTTGTCGCGGACAGGCACTTGCGCTGGACATACGCCGGCATGGTTGTCCTGGCGGCTAATGCCGGCGGCGCGTGGTCTCCTATCGGCGACGTGACTACAATCATGCTGTGGATCGGCGGCTATATCACTGCCGGAAAGGTGATTGCGATGTTGCTCCTGCCGTCGCTCGTGTCGATGATTATCCCGCTTATCGTCCTCGGATTCTCGCTCAAGGGCGACCTTGAGACACCGCAGCCCACTACCACATTGCCCAATTCGAGCGATGAGAAACTCCAGAGATTCTGTCTTTACTGGGGCATCGGCTCGCTCTTGATGGTGCCGGTATTGAAGACATTCCTCCATCTTCCGCCTTACATGGGCATGATTTTGGTGCTTGGACTCTTCTGGGTCATCACTGACATCATCCACCACAAGAGGGGCGACCACAAGGAAAATTCGGTAATCAGGATTCTTACAGATGTCGACACTCCGACAATCCTTTTCTTCCTCGGCATCCTGACTGCCGTAGCCGCATTGCAGACTTCCGGCCACCTCGCCGCAATGTCCAACATCCTCGATGAGGCTTTTAACAAGAACACATACGGCATCGGCCTTACAATCGGCATTCTTTCGTCAATCGTTGACAATGTGCCGCTCGTGGCAGGCGCGATGGGCATGTACGACATGGGCGCGACAGCCGACTTGGTTCAAGACGGCACATTCTGGCAACTCCTCGCGTACTGTGCCGGTACAGGCGGCAGCATACTCATCATCGGCAGCGCGGCTGGCGTGGCTGCGATGGGACTGGAGAAAATCGAGTTCATTTGGTATCTCAAGCATATCAGCTGGCTCGCGCTCATCGGCTATTTCGCCGGTGCAATCTGCTTTTGGCTGCTGCACAGCGTGTTGTTCGCATAAAACGGGGTGTCCTTACGGACAGAAATCTTTCAAATCTTAACAAATCTTTCAAATCTTAACAAATCAAATACAAATAACTCAAATACTATATTTGTATGATTTGAAAAAATTTGTATGATTTCTCGCGAAGCGACATTATCATAAAAAAAGGGATGCGGTGAGCATCCCTTTTTTTATTGTTTTTTCATCGCGAGGAGACATTGCTTGAATGTCGTGGACATATTCGATATGATGTCGTGGAATACGAACGGTTTCATCGGCATGACTTCAAACTTGTCGGACGGCGACCATTTTGACACAAGTCGCACGAGTGCTTTCTCAAAATGTTCCTGGTCGCCGATTTTTATGTATGTGCGCGCCGCCATGATGTGGTTGTCGTCCAGGCTGATGTTGTCGGCGTATTTCTCGTACAGGTCGAGGATTGGCATTGTGGGTACTTTATTCCACATCATCACGATAATCTTGCTGATGCCTTCGGCAATCTGTGCCGACGGCGCGTCCTCCTCGCCGTAGAATATGAACTTGCTCGGCGCGTTGCCCTCGTTGTAGATTTCGATTTCGACTGGTTCGTCTTTAGCCTCGATGCCGTCGAGCCTCAGCATCGCGTTGTGGTAGATGTTGTTAAAAGGCTTTAGGTTTCCGGCGGGGAATTGCTTGCGCTTTTGCGCGATGTAATAGTCGAGGAACTCCTTTGCGCGGCTTATGCTGCCGATGTTTTTTGCGGCGTTCACGTATGCCCGCAGGTGGTGAGTGACGGCTAAAGGGTCGTTCCAGTTATAGTCGCTTGCGAGTGCGCGCTCGTCGAAGTACATGGCGTTCTTATAGTCTTCGCGCCAGTATGACACCTCGGCTTTCGCGAGGTTTTTGATTATGTCGTTGCCTGAGACCGTTTCGAGGAGTGCGAGACCCTGCTCGGTTTGCCCAAGCCGTATCTGTTGGATTGCTTCAAGGCAGTCGGAAGCCTTGGTCGTTGCTTGTGGTTCCATGGTGTTATGAAATTTTTTGCAATTTACGCATTTTTTGTAATAGTTGGAAATAAAAAAAGTGTTATCTTTGCAAAGTAAATAAAAAAAATTCAAATCATCATAATGGAAAGGACAAAAGTTATAGACCTGTTGAGGCGCGAGGACTATGGCGCCGAAGTCAATGTGAAAGGTTGGGTGCGCACTAAGCGCGGCAGCAAGGCTGTCAATTTCGTCGCCCTGAACGACGGCTCGACAATCAAGAACGTGCAAATCGTCGTGGATGTCAATAAGTTTGACGACGAGACGATGCGCAATATCGCCACTGGGTCGTGCTTGAGCGTGGAGGGTACTCTCGTCAAGAGCCAGGGCGCGGAGCAGAGCGTTGAGATCCAGGCCAACAAAATAGAAGTCTACGGAACGGCGGACGGCTATCCGTTGCAGAAGAAGGGTCATTCGATGGAGTTCCTGCGCGAACACGCCAACCTGCGTATGCGCACCAACACTTTCGGCGCGGTGTTCAGAATCCGTCACAACATGGCGTTGGCTATCCACACGTATTTCCATGAGCATGGTTTCTATTATTGGAACTCGCCGCTCATCACGGCAAGCGACTGCGAGGGCGCGGGCCAGATGTTCCAGGTGACGACGCTCGACTTGAAGAATCCGCCGAAGACTAAGGATGGCGAGATAGACTATTCACAGGATTTCTTCGGCGCACAGACATCGCTCACGGTCTCTGGACAGCTCGAAGGCGAACTCGCCGCGACAGCATTGGGCGCGATTTACACTTTCGGACCCACATTCCGCGCCGAAAATTCAAACACGCCGCGCCACTTGGCGGAGTTTTGGATGATTGAGCCGGAAATCGCCTTCATGGACTTGAAGGAACTCATGGACTTGGAGGAAGACTTCATCAAATATTGCATAAAGTGGGCTCTCGACAACTGCATGGACGACCTCCAGTTCCTTAACAACATGATTGACAAGGGATTGATAGAGAGGCTTCAGGGCATCTTGAAGGACGATTTTGTGCGTCTGCCGTATACCGAGGGCGTCAAGATTCTTGAAGAGGCCATTAAGAACGGCAGGAAGTTCGAGTTTCCGGTATATTGGGGCTGCGACTTTGCGTCGGAGCATGAGCGTTACCTCGTCGAGGAACATTTCAAGAAGCCTGTCATCATGACCGACTATCCGAAGGAAATCAAGTCGTTCTACATGAAAATAAACGCGGACAACAAGACCGTGCAAGGCACGGACGTGCTTTTCCCGTCAATCGGCGAGATCATCGGCGGCTCTGTCCGAGAGGAAAGCTATGAAAAACTCACAAACCGCATGAAGGAACTCGACATGAGGCTCGACGGCTACGAGTGGTATCTCGAGACCAGGAAGTTCGGCACATGTCCACACGCAGGTTTCGGCCTCGGATTCGAGCGACTGATTCTGTTCGTGACCGGCATGTCAAATATCCGCGACGTAATCCCATTCCCGAGGACACCGAAGAACGCACAGTTTTAGGAGATGATTTCAGCAGAAAACCTTACCGTCGAGTTTGGCGGTACACCGTTGTTCAGCAACATTTCGTTCCAAATAAACGAGAAAGACCGCATCGCCCTCATGGGAAAGAACGGCGCGGGAAAGTCAACGCTACTTAAAATCCTCGCTGGCGAGCGTCAGCCGACACGCGGCGTCGTCACCGTGCCGAAGGACACTGTGGTCGCTTACCTGCCACAGCACCTGATGACGCAGGACGGCCGCACGGTTTTTGAGGAGACGGCTCAAGTATTCGCACACCTCAAGGAAACTGAGAAGGAAATCGACCGGCTCAACCATGAACTTGAGACGCGGACAGACTATGACAGTGACGACTACATGCAACTTATCGAAAAGGTGAGCGCGCTGAGCGAGAGATTCTATGCCATCGACAATGTCCATTTTGACGAGGACATCGAACGGACATTGATGGGGCTTGGCTTCGAGCGCACTGACTTCGACAGGCCTACGTCCGATTTTTCAGGCGGATGGAGGATGAGGATCGAACTTGCGAAATTGTTGCTCAGGAATCCCGATGTGCTGCTGCTCGACGAGCCGACCAACCACCTCGACATCGAGTCGATACAGTGGCTTGAGGACTTCATACGCAACAGCAGCAAGGCTGTCGTCGTCATTAGCCACGACAAGAAGTTTGTGGATTCGATAACCACACGCACGATAGAGGTCACGATGGGGCGCATCTATGATTATAAAGCGTCTTATTCCCAATACCTTGTCCTGCGTCAGGAACGCCGTGCGCAGCAGCAGAAGGCATACGACGAGCAGCAGAAGATGATTCAGGAGACCAAGGATTTCATCGAGCGTTTTAAGGGCACGTACAGCAAGACATTGCAGGTGCAGAGCCGCGTGAAGATGCTCGAAAAGCTCCAAATCATCGAGGTCGACGAGCAGGACACAAGCTCCTTGAAGCTGCGCTTTCCTCCGTCGCCGAGGTCGGGTCAATATCCCGTGATTGCCGATGGCGTTGGCAAAAGTTTCGGCGACAAGGTCGTGTTCCGCAGTGCCACGTTCACAATCTCCCGCGGCGACAAGGTCGCTTTCGTCGGCAGGAACGGCGAGGGCAAGTCGACGCTCGTGAAGTGCATCATGGGCGAACTCGACCACGAAGGCAAGTTGCAGATGGGGCATAATGTCCAAATCGGATATTTTGCGCAGAACCAGGCATCGCTTTTGGACGAGAACCTGACGGTTTTCCAGACTATCGACGACATCGCCAAGGGAGACATCCGTACAAAGATTAAGGACATGTTGGGTGCGTTCATGTTCAGTGGCGAGGCCATCGACAAGAAGGTCAAGGTGCTTTCGGGCGGCGAGCGCACAAGGCTCGCCATACTCCGCCTTCTCCTCGAGCCTGTCAATCTCCTCATCCTCGACGAGCCTACCAACCACCTCGACATGAAGACGAAGGACGTTTTGAAACAGGCGTTGCTCAACTTCGACGGCACTTTGATTGTCGTGAGCCATGACCGCGACTTCCTTGACGGACTTGTCACTAAGGTGTATGAGTTTGGGCATCAGAAGGTCAAGGAACACCTCTGCGGCATCTACGAGTTTTTGGAGACGAAACGTTTGGAGAATTTGCAGGAGTTGGAGCGCAAGAATAAATAGTTTCATATTCAAAAAAGCCGGCGACAGCGTTTTGTTGCCGGCTTTTTTTCTCACAAACTTTAAAACAAAAATAGTAAAACAAATATAGTCCTCAATCAGAATGTCGTAACCCAATCTTAGTTCTTAAAGAACTCAGTGATGTTGCGCAAGTTGTCGGCCTGGACAGAGAGTTCGTCTGCGCTCTGAGACAATATCGAAGCCGATTCAGCGTTCACTTGGACAACGCCATTGAGCCTTTGGATTACCTCGTTGATCTGGATTGCGCCAGTGTTTTGTTCCACGCTTGCCGTCGCTATTTCGTTGACTAATGTGGATGTGTTCTGGACCTTTGGCAGAGCCTCCTGCATCGCCTTGTTAGCTGTCGCGGAGTTGTTAAGTCCGAGCCTTGTGACTTCGACGATGGCATCGGCGGCGCGTTTGGAGTTTTCTGCGAGTTTCCTTACTTCGCTTGCTACGACTGCAAAACCCTTGCCATACTCTCCGGCGCGAGCGGCTTCGACTGCTGCGTTAAGTGCCAGGATGTTGGTTTGGTATGCCACGTCGTTGATAATGGAAATCTTTTCGGAGATTTCACGGTTGGTCTTCACGACGTTGTCGATGTTTGTGACGACTTCCGAGAATTTGCTTGAGGCTTCTTCAGAAACCTTTTTCGTCATCTCGGCGTTGTGTGTGTTCTGTTCGATGTTGCTGCTCATCTCCTCCATCGTTGCGGAGAGTTCTTCGATTGCGGAGGCTTGCGCCGAAGTTCCGTCGGAGAGCTGCTTTGAGGATTCCTTGACCATGCTGCTGGACATCGCCAGGGTCTCCGCGCCTTCTTTGAGCGTGTTGGCGATGTCGCTGAGCCTGCCGCACATTGTACGGAGGTCGTCTGTCATTCCGCCAATCTCGTCGTTTGACGTGTAGTCCAACTTTTGGTTGAGTTCGCCCTCGGACACGCCTTTAATTGCCGTGGAAAGTTGCTGGAGCGGGTTAGTGAGCGTCCTTTTCATTATCGCCGGGACGATTATGATTATCGCGATGATGATTATCAGACAGAATACAGCCATTACGAAGAGGTTGTTGTTTGCGGCGGACCTGAACTCCGTGTCCGGCAGACAACCGACCATGAACCAGCCTGGCGTGCCTTCGATTTTGTGGCTCATCGTGTAGAGGTAGCCGCCGTTTTGGATGTCCTTGCAGTATGCGTTTGCGGCCTTGCCTTGTGTGACGGCTTTTCCGATTTCCTCAAGGCCCGGATATACTTTTGCGCCGTCGGTTATGAGGTTGAAGTTCAGCAGGAGTTCGTCGTACAGAGTGCCGATGAGCCGTGCGTTTTCGTCGACAATGTATGTTATGCCGTTTTTGCCGAACTTGCAGTCTTCAACGACTTTCTTCAAGGTGTTGAGTTTTACGTTACCCGCTATAAGACCTACTGTCGCGCCGTTTTCGTTTTTAATCGGGACGGCGAGCGTGTATTTCTTTTCGCCGGTCGACTTTGAAGCGTCTGGGCTTGTCATCGAGAATGGCTTTCCGCCTTGGAAGATGTCCTTGTGGTATTTCCTGTCGGCTATGTTGGTTTGGGCAAAGCCTCGTCCGGAGATGTAGTACCTTCCGTCCGGCCATGCCACGAATATCATTGAGAAATAATCATTTTCTTCTAACGCAAGTTCGTCAAGCCTTTTGCTGAATATGGTCTCGTCCATGGCATTGAACGCCGGATCGTCGGCGACCCATTTGAGTTCGTCTTTCATTACCTCCAGCTTAGTGGTCACTTCGTTGCATGATTTTGAGGATAGTTCGTGCATGCAAAATTCGAACAGAGTTTTTTGGGAGTTGTAACTCTGCTGGTAGCTTATAAACATCATAACTATCAGTGTCACTGATATGAACGGTATGATGAGTTTAAGTATTTTTGATTGTATCAGTGTCTTTTTCATGTCTTTTTAGGTCTGGTTATTAATATGGTTCCATTTAGTTTCAATGTCAAAATGTATGCCTATTTTGTCGCAAAATGGCTTCGGTAATGTTAATTTTTAGGTTGTGAGTTTTTGAGTCTTAAAAAAAGAGGTTGGCTCTTTGGTCATGCGCCGCAGGGCCAACCGTATCGGAAGTTGTGCTGTGTCGTTTGTATTATTGTTCTTCGGTCTCTGTAACCTCCTTTACTTCAGGCTGTTCGCTCGGAGTCGCGGGTTCTTCGACTTTTTTGCTTTTGAGGTAGTCGGGAAGTTCGAGGCCCGCGCTCTTGAAGATGTCGTTTAGCGGTGGCAGGCTGCCCAACATTCCGGAGAGGAAGTTGGCGGTGCTTGACTTTCCGCCGCTCATCGAATCCCAGACCGTTACCTTGTCGATTTTGAGGTTTTGGACGGCCTCGGTCTGCATCTTGACGATTTCGGTGATTTTGTCGGCAATCATCATCTTGACTGCGTCGTTGGGGTTGTTTCCTGCGGACTTGACGAGCGAATTGAAACCTTCCGCCTGTTTCTGCAACATTTCCATCATACCTTTTGCCTTTGCTTCCATTTCGTAGTAAATAGAGTCGGCGTTGCCTTTGGCGATGCGACGGATGCGCTCTGCCTCGGCTTCGGCTTCGATTTCGATGCGGCGTTTGTCAATCTCTGCGGGTACGAGTACGTCGGCGGCTTGTGTCGCCTTTTTCTTCTCGGCGCGGGCGAGCTCGGCGTTTTTCTGAGCCTCGTATGACGCGCGGAGGGTTTCCGCCTCGTTGATTTTCTCGGCGGACATCGCTATCCTCTCCGCCTCGGCTTCCGCCTTGCGGCGGTCGGCGTTGGAATTGGCGACGGTGATTTTGGCGTTGTTTTCGCCCTCGACGGCTTCGGAATCGGCTTTGGCGACTTGGATACGTTTTTTCATCTTTGCGTCAGCCTCGCCGATTTGAGCCTCGGAGTCGGCTTTTGCAACTTGTATGCGCTGTTTCATCTGGGCGTCGGCCTCGCCGATTTGAGCCTCGGAGTTTGCGGCGGCGACTTGGATACGCTGTTCCTTGCGGGCGTTGGCCTGGCCGATTGCGCCTTCCTTCTCTTTCTCGGCGACCATGCGGAGCGCGTCGTTCTTTGCGCCGGCGGTGGCTTCCTTGCCGAGGGCGTCGATGTAGCCGTTTTCGTCGGTGATGTCGGTTACGTTGACGTTGATGAGTTTCAAGCCGATTTTCTTCAATTCGTGTTCAACTGCGCCCGAAACGTTGACGAGGAACTTCTCTCGGTCAGAGTTGATTTCCTCAATCTGCATCGTCGCAATCACCACGCGCAACTGACCGATGATGATGTCGGACGCGAGGTCGTGGATTGTCTTGAGGTCAAGTCCGAGAAGACGCTCGGCGGCGTTTGTCATCACGCCCGGCTCGGTGCTGATGCCGACCATGAAGCGGCAGGGGACATTGACGCGGATGTTCTGTTTGGAGAGCGCGTTCTTCAAGTCCACGGTAATCGGGATAGGGGTGAGGTCGAGGTAGTCGTAGTCCTGGATTATGGGCCATACGAAAGCCGCGCCGCCGTGGATACATTTTGCCGTGCGGTCGCCGGTCTGGTTCTTGCCGACTTTACCGAACACGACAAGAATCTTGTCGGACGGGCATCGCTTGTATCTCTTTATGAACCAAGAGATAACGACCACAGTGAGTACCACTGCGATGATGACGAATACAAAGAGTGTTTCCATTTGTTTTTTCTGTTGTTTTTGTAGTTTTAATGTTTATATTGTTGTAACCGTATTGTCTGAAGTCGCCAGCACCTGGTCGTCGGGCAGTCTTTCAACGAGCAGGACGTTGTTGTCCAAAAGTCCTGTCACGACGATTGGCTGTTCGGGCGGCAGTGGCGTTCCGTCGTCACAAACCGCGTCGAATGTCTTGTACGAGTTGTTGACGAGGATTTCCACTTGACCGCCTTGGAGTCGGTTGGGCTGGACGGTGACATACACGACGCCCGTCGCGCCTATGGTGTTTGTCATTTCAAGTGTCGAGCTGTATTGGAGCTTGACGAACAGTGACAATAAGAAAGCCATCAGCGCCATCATCAGCACTCCAGATATGAGGCTGATGAGCGTGATGGCAAATATGGAACATCCTTGGTATAGAGCCGTAAGTCCGGTCCACGACGCACCAAGTAGGAATGCAAGTATGGTCTTGAAACTCAGTATGTACGACATCATGCCGCCGCCGTCGGGGGAGTCGCCGCCGTCCGTGTCCGAATCGCCGTCGCTGTCCCCGCCGACTACGCTCGCTATCACCATCGTGATGAATACTGCGGTCGTCAGTACGCTTGTCGTCCAAAAAAACTTATACACTGTGGTAAGGCTTTCCCACCAAGTTTCAAAATTTTCCATCTTGCTCCTTTTTTGATTGTTTATCCAGCCTTAAGTCGTTCCCATGCCGCTTTATTCGGCGACGAGTTTGTATGGCAGTTGGGCGAGTTCGACTTCCTTGCCTTTGCGGTCGAGGTAGACGACGTTGATGATTATCACTTCGTCGCTTACGCTGTCGGCGACCTCGGGGTCTATCGTTATTTTCACGCGGCCTTTGCCGAAGTCCTCGATGCTCTTCTGCATGGACATCGCCGAGATTCCTGTGGGAAGTATGAAGCCAATGATCTTCATGCTGTTAGGACGGGCGTTGTCGATGATGATTTCCTTAGTGATTACGTCCTTGCCAATCTTGCCGATGTTGAGCATCTTGCTCTCGGACATGCTCCTCGTGAAGCCGAAGAGCTGTGCGTCCTCTTCTTCAACCTGCGCAGCGCATGTCAGGCTCAGTGTCAGCATTACTGCCAAAATTCCAAAAAACTTTTTCATAATCGTTTTGCTTTTTAAATTGTTATGTATTTAAGATTGGATTTTCAGTATGTCAAGCAGCGTCAAATGACAGTGCAATATTAATTTTTTTTTTTCACATCTCAAAATTTTTTTGAGAATTAATGCCTTTATAACGCAAAAATTGTGTTACTTTGTACCCTGTTTTGAAAAAAATGTTTTTCGAAGGCTTGAAAACTAAAAAAAATAGCAGCAGGTACGCTAAGATTGCTGTGGTCGCGGTAGTTTTGTTGCCAGTGGTCATAGTCGGGCTGTTGACGCTTTTCTTGGCGTACCAGCCTGTGCAGCGTTATATCAATACGCATGTTTCGTCATTTTTGACCGAGAAGTTCGGGACGGAAGTCAGGATTTCGCGTGTTTTCATTAATGTCTTCAGCCGCAGGGTCAATGTCGAGGGAATCCTGATGCGCGACCATTCGGGCGACACTTTGGCCAGCCTCGGGAAGTTGAACGGTAAAATCAGGTTCTTCAATGTCGGCACTAATCTGTATGACCTCGACGAGCTGTCGATAGACTCCTTGACGGTCAAGCTCCAGGCGGACAGCACCGGACGGTTCAATTATGCTTTCCTGACGTCTGACGACGAGGAGGAGGAAAGTGTCGAGGAGGAGGACGACGGCTCGCCCACAAAGTATGACATCCAGGTCGCTAAACTAAAGCTCACAAACATAAATTTCATCTTTTCCTCAAAGCCTGATTCTGCCCATCCGGGAGTTTTTGACTTTGACGACATACGCCTTCGCGATGTCAATCTCCACGCCCACAACGTAATCGTCAACGATATGAACATGATGGCGTTAGTGAGGATAGATTCGCTAAGGGCGCGTGACGAGTGCGGCTTCAGGCTCGACAAACTCAGCGGCAAGGTCGATTTTTCCGACAAGGGAATCCTTATCGACAACCTCGGGCTGAAGTGTCCGTCGACGGATTTGGCTGCCGAGCGACTTAACTTCCATTACAACAACCTCGACGCATTCTCGAACTTTTTGGACAGTGTGTCGCTCGAGGTTTCCATCGACAAAGGCTCTGTGCTTGGGCTCGACGACATCGCGTATTTTGTGCCGGACATAGCCGGATATGGGCTTTCGCCAGAAGTCTCGCTCGACGTGAACGGGCCTGTGAGCGATATGAAAGTCAAGAACTTGAACCTGAAAATCGGCGAGGCGACTTCCGTGGCGGGCGAGGCGAGGGTCAAGGGTCTGCCGGATGTCGACAAGATGTATTTCGATGTCAATCTTGAGCGTCTGAGGTTCAATAGTTTTGACATGATGAACATCCATGCGCCCAACGACAGCGTGCCGCTTGTCGAGTTGCCGGAGTTTTTGGACGAGTTTGGCAGCATAGATTTGGTGGCGCGAGCATCGGGCTTCACGGACAACTGCTCGTTGAAGTTGACGCTCGAAACCCTGCTTGGCGATGTCCTCGGCGACGTGACCTGCAAGCGCAACGATGGCGGCTACCGGATAGCCGGTGACATCCGCGCGCGCGGCCTTGACCTTGGCGTTATCAGCGGCGACAGCCAGACTTTGGGCGTTGTGTCCACCGGCGCAAAATTGGACGTGAAACTCTCGGACGCTGGGAAGGTGGACGGTAAAATAGTCGGCACCGTGGATTCTGTAGGGCTTATGCGCTACTATTACCACAACATCAACATCGACGGCAAGTTCACCGAAAACTCATTCAATGGACTCCTGTCGATAAAAGATCCGTGCTTGAACCTTGATTTTTCGGGCGTTGTGGACGTTTCGTCGGCTAATAGGTACAAGTTTGACCTCGCCGTCCACCACGCCGACTTGCGCACGACCCACATCATGTCGGACACTGTCGATTTGGTGAAGTTTGCACTTAGCGCGGACATGACCGGCAGCTCGGTCGACAATCTTAACGGCGTAGTCAGGCTGAGCGAGCCGTTGGAGTTTGTCCGTAACAGCAAGGCACTGGAAATGAAAGATTTGAGGCTCGACGCTTACATCGACTATTATATAAACAGCATACCGACGCGGAAGTTCAAGTTAAGTTCGGATTTTGTGGACATGGAACTTGAAGGCCGCCTTCACAGTACGCAGTTGGTTGAGATTTTGTCAAATTTTGTTTACGTCGTTTTTCCGTCGTTGGACTATAAGGGCGAGGTCGGCATAAAGACACGCCGACCGCGCACACGCCCCGACCGCATCGACTATAACGACCCCGACTTCATGCGTTTCCTCGGAAACCGTTTCCAGTTCAATGTCGCCTTTAAGGACATGGACAGGCTCACGGATTTTGTCGAGCCGGACTTGCACGTCAGCAATAGCACCGTCATCGAGGGCGGCTTCAGCACACGGCGCAAATACTCGTGGGTCAGCGTCCGCACGGACAATATTGGATACGGCGACTATTCCGTCGACAGCCTTAACATCATGGCAAGGATTATGGACGAGGAGTTTGAGTTCGACCTCCACTGTGATTCTGTGAGGATAAGCGAGGACATTATCCTCAAGCAGCCTAACTTCAACATCCTCGCCAACAATGACACTGCGCGGTATTCGTTTGTGTGGGACAACTCGACTCAACTTCGTAACGCTGGCTCGCTCGTGGGCAGTTTTATTGTGGAGCCTCACACTGTCCCCGGTCATTTCCCGCTCCTGAAGTCCAATTTCCACGAGTCGTCGTTCTACGTGATGGGCGAGAAGTGGGACATAGGCCGCTCGTCTGTTGTCATCGACTCCAACGCCGTGGCCATAAAGGATTTCATGTTGAAGAACGGGCTACAGCTTTTGGCTGTCAATGGCAATGTCAGTGAAAATCACGAAGATAAACTCGACGTCGAACTTCAGGGTTTTGACTTGTCGCTCTTGAACTATTTCCTCGGCAGCACAAACATCGGCGGACATTCCACAGGCCATGTGTCGCTCTCCAACCTCTATGGCGCGCTGCCGCTTGTAGAGGTCTCCAACAAGGTCGACACCCTGCGCATTAATGACGTCAACCTCGGGCCTTTCACGGCAAACATTGATTTCCAGCCGGTTGACTCGATGCTTGTGTTGGACTTCTACACGCTCTCAAAAATGCAGAAAAAGAACTTGCATGGTTCTGGCAAGGTTGACTTGAAGACAAGCGAACTTGATTTTACATTTGACATTGGCAACCTGTCGTCCAGGGTTTTGCGCCCATTGTTCCAGAACTACCTCACGGTGCCAAGCACTCAGTTCCTCGACGGCATCACGCATGTCACCGGCACGCTTGAGCACCCGATTGTCCAGTCAAACCTCAAGTTGAAGGGCGGATATTTTAAGATTGACTATCTCGGTGTCAGGTACACAATCCAAAATGCGTTCAACATTTCCGTTGACAATAAGCAAATCACTCTCGAAAAGGTCAAACTCCTCTCCGGCAAGACCGGCGTGGCTTATCTTGAAGGCGTCATTAAGCACAACAATTTTGACAACTTCAACATGAGCATTAATCTCCAGCTCAAGAATTTCACGCTCCTCGACGCAAAAGAGACCGACTCGTCCGCATTTTGGGGCAAGGCGTTTGCGTCGGGCAACGTCAATATCACCGGCGACCCGACCCGCATGATCAACATCGACGCCAAGGTGAAAACCGACAAAAACACTCAGGTTTTCCTGCCATTATATGGCGCGAGCGAGGTCAGCAACGACTTCAAATTCATCCACTTTAAGTCGCCCGAAGACACCGTGGAAATCCACCGCCAACAGGCCGACCTTTCAGACATCCGCATGAATTTCAACCTCGAAGTAACGCCCGACGCGGAAGTGCAGGCTATCCTCGACGCTACATCCGGCAACATCCTCAAAGCGTCGGCGGCGGGCAACCTCAAACTCAACGTTACGGGCAGCGGCGATTTCAACATGTACGGCACTCTCGCGATGGAAAAAGGCAGTTACGTATTCTCGATGGGAACGGTTTTGAGCAAGAAATTTGAAGTCGTCAAAGGTGGCACGTTAAGATGGAACGGCGACCCGATGGACGCGATTGTGGATTTGCAGGCGATGTACCGATTGAGGAAAGTGAGCCTCTACAACCTCATGGTCGACGACCGCTACAAGGACAAGAAAGTGCCGGTGCAGTGCCTTCTCAAAATGCGTGGAAACTTGATGACGCCCGAGATTTCGTTTGGCGTGAAGGTCGAGGACAATTCCGACGTGGCGCAAGGCCAGCTCGACAACCTCGACGAGGGCAACATCAACAAACAGATGTTTTCCCTGTTGTTGCTCAACCAGTTCCAGCCGCTGCCGGGCTTGCGCAGCAGCGAAAATTCGATGTTTTCGGACATCAACCCGGGCGAAATCGTCAGCAACAAAATCAACCACTGGCTTTCCGACGTGACGGACAAGGTCAATGTCGGTGTCAACTACCAGATGGGCAACGAATCCACTTCCGACGAGCTTGACGTGGCGGTTTCGACGCAACTTTTCGACGACCGCGTGTCCGTTACCACCAATCTCGGCGTAGGCGGCGAGAGCAATGCCCAGGGACCCAACCAGCGCAGCACCAACAATGTAGTCGGCGAAGTTGAGGTCGATGTAAAACTCAACAAATCAGGCTCTATGACCCTCAATGTCTTCAACAAGGCCAACGACGACGAACTCAGCGAATCCCACTACAAGCAAGGTGTCGGCCTGACGTACAAGCGAGAATTTGATACGTTTGGCGAAGTGTGGCGGAGTTTTGTGAAATTCTTCACGCCGAGGCGGAAAGAGGAGTGAGTATTATATATCTTTTTTCAATGATTTAGGATTGCGTTTGGTGTTCCAGAGGTTTTCGATGATGATTTCGTTTTCGGTGATGGTGTAGATTATCTTGAACATTTTGTCAAAATTAATGGAGCGGTACTCCTTGTCCATATCTTGAAGCAATGGCTCAATGTGGTAGCTTTCGGGAAAAAGTTCCAAACGTTTGAGTATGCTTATCAGATGTTCATTCTTCTTGTTCGCCAAGGTCTTGCCATAATTCGTAACGCCGTAATCAAGATACTCGTCCCACCTCTCTTTGAATTTATCAGACAAAATAACTTTCATAACTGTTCAGTTTTTGATTGGTGTGAGTAATAAATTCGTCAAGCGTCATACATTTGCCCTGTCTGATTTCCTCCTCGATTTCTTCAATCTCTTTCCTTGCCTCCTCCGGCGTCTGCGGCGTCGGGAAGTCCAGGTCGATTACTACATCGTCTTCATAATCATCCAAAAAGTTCTCATACTGATGGTTGTCAATGATAAACAGCAATTTAGTCAGGGACTGAGAGTCGAGTCTCTGTACGCGGTCTATTACCTGACTTCTCAATTTTGGCGTATCTAATTCTGCGGTGAGCATAGTAGTTTCGTTTTTGTGGTTTTTGATTGTGCAAACGTAATAAATTTTTTTTATGTTGCAAAAAATGTTTGTTATTTTTTGGACAAATCATTACTTTTGTACATTGAACATTTTTGTTCAGTTCATTGAACATTTAGTTTAAGTTGTTGAAATTTAGAAAATTATGGCATACAAACGGAACCGCTATGACGACATAAAACGTCAGATTACAGAGCCTCGCAGCAAGATGCAGGTGATTGTTGGACCGAGGCAAGTGGGCAAAACATCGTCGGCTCCGGCGGTATGTCGGTGGAAGAGTTTTTGACGATGGATTTGGAAGTGCTGTTCAGGTAGGGGGGTATTAATTCGCAAAATTTGCGAATTATAAGACGCAAATAATAGTTGGACAGACGATATTATTTCATAAACAATCCATTAACGTCAAAAAAATTTGTATGGTTGGAATGTAATTATTACCTTTGGGCATTGAAAAAACAAAATCAACCTCAATTCCGAAAGTCTAAAATTTTTTCGATAAAAAAATATTTTTTACCTTGTAATTTTTTTATGACTGCAAAAATGTAAAGTCTGGTTTACTATCGAGGTTAAATGCGGGCATAACTTCCCCCACCCAAATCATTTGGGTTGTTTTTTTGACCAGTAAAAACGAATTTTTCAGCATAGGAGCTGACTGTATGACGCGTCGCTGTATAAGATCAGGACGTTCTGCCTTGCACGCCTGACCCATTTGCCCGCCACGCTGACGAACCTGAAAATGAATTTTTTCATGCGGCAATTC
>CAJOJG010000047.1 GCA_905234655.1 uncultured Bacteroidales bacterium | reverse complement strand
CAACTCGTGGTCGTTCTGGACTTCTACAAGGATCTTTTCCTTCTTGTCGTCCTCAACGAGCAAATCGACACGGTTGAACTTCTGTTGGTCGTCCTCCTGATTGCCCTCGCTTTCAAGGACATGCGATATTTTTATCTGACGGCCGATCAACTCGCTCAAAAAGCCTTCCAGAACGACGTGATTCCTCTTGTCGCGCAGAAGCCGTTTAATCATCCAGTCAAACCTTACGTAATTTCCCATAGCGTTGTAATTTTTGGTGTCGAATTATGGAAGCAAAGATAATGGAAGTTTTCTGGATTTGCAAAAAAAATTGATGTCGTAGTAGAAAAACGGATAAAGAATTATGAAAGACAAAAAGACTACCGAAAAAAAATCCGATAGTCTTTTTTTATTTGATTAAATCAGTCTGTACTCTTAGTATCCCAAGCCGAAACGCTTGAAGTCGGTAACGGTGAGTTCCTTGTCAACGCTCTTGAGGTACTCGCGGATGGTGATTTTGTTGTCCTGCTCGAACTTCTGGTTAAGGAGCGTCACTTCCTCGTAGAACTTGTTGAGACGGCCCTTGGCGATGTTCTCGACCATCTGTGCGGGAACGACGGTCTCGGCTGCAACCTTCTCCTTGATTTCCTTGGCGAGTTTGCCCTGCTCCTCGGTAATCCAGCCCTTGGTGATGTTGGAAGCGATGTGGTCGTCGGAGTCGACGTGGGCGGGGTTGATGCCTTCCTTCTTGAGCGCGGCCTCGACCTTCTTCTGAATCTGCTCTTGGACGGTCTTTTCCTTTGCGACTTCGATTTCCTTGGCGATGATTTCCTCCGAGATGCCGTCCTTGTCGACAGCGATAGGAGCCATTGCAGCGACCTGCATAGCGATGTTCTTAGCCACAGCAGCGTCGACAGCCTTGTTGAAGGCGATGGCGGCGGTAAGGCGGTTGCCCATGTGGTTATAGATTATGGTGGACTCGCCAGAAACCTTTCCGAAATAGCCGAGTTCCATCTTCTCGCCGGTCTTGCCGCTGAACTGTATTATCTCCTCGCCAACTGTGCTTGCGCCGTAAGGGAGAGCCTTGAGAGCCTCCAAGTCAGCGGCATCAGCCTTGACAGCAACGTCGAGGATCTCCTGTGTGAGTTTTACGAAGTCGGCATTCTTAGCCACGAAGTCAGTCTCGCAGTTAAGGGCGACTACGTATGCGTTCTTGTTGTCGGCGGAAACTGCGCCCAAGACGCAGCCTTCCTTAGCCTCGCGGTCAGCACGTTTGCTGGCCACCTTCTGGCCTTTCTTCCTGAGAATATCTATTGCGGCGTCGAAATCGCCGTTGCTCTCGGCGAGTGCCTTCTTGCAGTCCATCATGCCCGCGCCAGTAAGGTCGCGGAGTTTCTTGACATCACTTGCTTTTATTTCAGCCATTTTGTGTGAAAATATGATTGTTGATTATACAAAAAATGCTTCCTTTCTTGTTCAAAAAGGAAGGAAGCAAAGATTATTTTATCCTTTAGTTCTTATGAGACGGATTAGTTGTTCTCGACGTTGTCCTCTGCGGGAGCGTCGTCCTTAGAACCATCACCCTTGCGAGCCCTTGTGGACTTGCGGGGCTTGTTGTGGCTCGATACCTTGGTCTCCCTGCCGTCGCTGTCCTTGTCGGACTTCTTCTCGGCGACACCTTCGGCGATAGCCTTTGTGATGACGTCGAGGACGATTGCGATGGACTTTGCAGCGTCGTCGTTAGCCGGGATTACGAAGTCCACGTCGTTGGGGTTGGAGTTAGTGTCCACCATGCCGAATACGGGGATGTGGAGCCTGTGGGCCTCCTTGACGGCGATTTTTTCCTTTGCGACGTCCACTACGAACAAGGCTGCGGGAGTCTTAGTCATCTCGGCGATAGAGCCGAGGTTCTTCTCCAACTTCTCGCGCTGGCGGGTAATCTGGAGTTTTTCACGCTTGGAGAGCTGCTCGAATGTGCCGTCGGCGGCCATCTTGTCGATGGAAGCCATCTTCTTTACGGCCTTTCTTACTGTGGGGAAGTTAGTGAGCATACCGCCCGACCAACGCTCAGTCACGTAAGGCATGTTGACAGCCTGAACTTTTTCAGCAACGATTTCCTTGGCCTGCTTCTTTGTGGCGACAAAGAGAATCTTGCGACCCGATTTTGCGATTTGCTTTATTGCGGCGGCGGCCTCTTCGAGTTTTGCAGCCGTCTTGTGAAGATCTATGATGTGGATTCCGCCCTTCTCCATGAAAATGTAGGGGGCCATTGCAGGGTTCCATTTTCTCTTCAAGTGTCCGAAATGAACACCTGCATCTAACAATTCTTCGAAACTTACCATTTCTGTGCTTATGAATTTGTTTACGTTCTACTAAATCAACCGCCGAGTAGCAACAGGACAAATCACATGTGCCATCGGTCTCAACGGTTTGGATGCTAAACTTGATGTTAACGCTTGCTGAACTGGAAGCGTTTGCGTGCGCCGGGACGACCCGGTTTTTTCCTCTCGACAACCCTTGCGTCGCGCTTGAGGAAGCCTTCTTTCTTCAATGCCGTGCGGTCCTCGGAGTTAATCTCGACCAAAGCCCTTGCAACGCCCATCCTGATGGCTTCTGCCTGGCCTTTGAAACCGCCGCCGCTTACATTGACCTTGACGTCGTAGTTATTAGCCACTCCCAAAGTCTCGAGAGCCTGCACTACAACTTTCTGGAACTGGGGAACAGAGAAATACTCCTTGTAGTCCCTACCGTTTACTTTGAACTCGCCGGTGCCGACTTTCACGAATACACGGGCGACCGCTGCCTTCCTTCTGCCTACTGTGTTTGTAACTTCTGCCATGATTATCTGAGGTCATTTAAATTAATAAGTCGGGGCTGCTGAGCCTCTTGTTTGTGCTGCTCGCCCTGGTAAACCTTGAGGTTGTGCATGATGGCGTCGCCGAGCTTGTTCTTTGGCAACATACCGCGTACAGCCTTCTCGATCATCCTCTCCGGGCCGTTGGCCTTCTTAAAGAAATCCTTGGCGATCTCGACCTTGCGTCCGCCCGGGTAGCCGGAGAAATGGACGTACTCCTTCTGGGCCATCTTGTGGCCAGTGAGCCTGATCTTCTCTGCGTTGATTACGATTACATTGTCGCCGCAGTCTACGTGCGGTGTGAAGGAGGCCTTGTACTTGCCCCTCAAAAGCATTGCGACCTTGGAGGCGAAACGTCCCAATGTCTGGTCTGCCGCGTCAACAAGCAACCATTCCTTCTTGACGGTGGCCTTGTTGAGGGAGACTGTCTTGTAACTTAATGAATCCACTTTCTTTTAGTTAAAAATAGTTTTTACTCTTAATAATTAAAACCTAACTGTTGATAATAATCGGGTCTGCAAAATTACGTATTATTTCTGAACTGGCAAATATTTTTTGAAGTTTTTTTTCTTACTCACAAAAAAATATCTTCATCCCTCTCCGCAAAAAAATTCCTTTGTCGCTTTCAAAAATAATCAATACCTTTACCACCCGAAATAATTACTATTATGAACATGACCTCAAAAAATACATATATATATATAGAGAGAGAGAGAGAGGAGGCGAAACCATTGTCAAACAGACTTTTAAACACTGATTGAACTATGGCAGAGGCTCTTTTCTACATAACAATAGCCACCGACATCGTTGCCGCGCTTACGGTGGGCTGGACGATTTTCATACACGGACGGCAATTGGGCGGGGCTATCGCTACGCTCTGACAGTTTGCAGCGGGAGCATTCACCTCATTAGCTGCGTGGATGGCAAGCATGGTGGCTATCGTAAGGGCGGAGGGCGTAGAAATATGCGCGTCGCTTCCGCTGGTATTGATGACAATTTTTATGCTGACGACTTCCATGTTCGCCACATCGACAATGGGGCGCAACATCATCAAAATTTTGCGATGTGGGTGCTGGTGATGTTTGTGCCGCTGGTGTCTTTGCTTGCGCATTTGCTTATGAAAGGCTCCAACAACTACCATCCGCTGTTTTCTTGCGACGACCTCAACGATTTTTGCGTCACTACACCATTAATATATTATGGCAGGGCAATATTTGTGGCGATATTGATGACATTTTGGCTCTTGGCGGTGGTCATGATTGTAGAGGCATACATCTATTACCGCAAGACGTGCGCCACTCAACTCAAGGCAGAGGACGCCGAACAGCGCGACGGCAATGTAAAGCTCTCAATTGCGTGGGCGTTGGTTATCATAATGGGACTCGTGCCGTGGTGCATATCGAGCCTTGTGCTGCATATTGTGTATAATTTGTTGATATTTGGGCTGTTGACGATTACAGGATGGGCGTACCTGCGCCACGTGCGATTCATACGTGCGCACGATTCGCGACGGCTTGCCCCGATACAGATTGCCCGGCGCGTGCCAATGCTCCTCGCGATGGAACAAGGCGGCTCTACCGAATGGGCTACATCTGTGGAGCAAAATCCATTTTTTGCCGGCAATCCCACACTCGACGACGTGGCGCAGGCTCTCGGCGTCACCAATACCGACCTCTCGGATTACGTACTGCAACAAGACAAAAACAATTTTATGGCGTGGGTGTGCGACCAACGGCTCCGATATTGCGCCGAACAGATTGCCACCACCAACCGCAAAATTTCCGAAATCGCCATCTCCACCGGTTACAACGACCTGCCGACATTCACAAGGGCGTTCAAACGGCGGTTTGGCATTTCGCCAAGCGAATATAGGAAGGAGAATGGGGGCAGATGACTTGGCAGCCGTCCATCTTATGTCGCCATGTTTTTCGTCAACTTTCTTCTACTTTTCGTCAACCAAACTATAAAAACACCCTCCCTGCCAACCTTTTTTTGCTCCCTGCCAACCTGAAAAAATCGCGGTTTCTCTACTTTTGCCCGCAAATTTATAATACCATAACTATGAAAAATTACAAAGCTACAACGGCGGCGACATACGCTACTTCAACGGCATGTTCGACGGCGACGGCCACACCGTCAGCGGCATCCGCATCCGCAAGGACGGCAGCGGCACTGCCCACATCGACCAAGGCCTCTTCGGCTGTATAGGCAGCGGTGCCGACATCCACGACGTCCACCTCACCGACGCCCGCATCATAGGCTACCAGAACGTCGGCGGCATCGCGGGCTCCAACAACGAGGGCTACATTATGCGCTGCTCCGTCACCGATTCCTACATCACCGCTAACGGCAACTGGAACTACGGCACCATCTGCGGCGGCACCATCAACACCTCCCGCCTCACCAACAACTACTACCACGGCTGCACCGTGAACGGCACCGAAAACGCCACCAACGTAGGCTGCTGCAACACCGGCATCGCCGACATCACCGACAACAACGGCGCCATCCCTGCCTACCGACTCACCCTCGGCGACGGCGTGAGCACCACCGCGCTGGCTTCCGCGCCCGAGAATGGCTTTGTGTATAACGGCGTGAGCTACTACCGCGAGGGCCTCGCCCTGCCCCTCGCCAGCACCCTTGGCAGCGAAGCCCCCGAGGGATACACGCTCTCCTTTAGCGCCAACGGCACCGCACTCAGCGGCAACACATACACCGTCAACGCCACCGACGGCGACGTGACCATCACCGCCGCCATCTACAGCACCGGCCAGCCCGTCACCGTAGCCTACATCAACGCCGACGGCACCACCGGCGAGGCCAGCGCCATCGCCCTCGACGGCACGGAGACCAACCTCGCCGCAGGATGGTATTTCGTGGGACAGCCCACCGTAGCCTTCGACCACACCATCACCCTCGACGGCGACGTAAACCTCATCCTCGCCGACGGCTGCACCATGAACATCGGGACCAGCGAAAGCAGGATTAGCGGCAACGGTATCTCCAAACAGGCGCTTACCATCTACGGCCAGACCGCTGGCACGGGCACACTCAGCATCTATACAGACAATGGCAATAATGGCATCGTCGCAAAAGCCGTCACCATCAACGGCGGCAACGTCACCATCGATGCGAACGGACAGTGGAGCACCGGAATCTATGCCGGAAACGGCAACATCATCATCAACAGCGGCAATGTCAACGTCACCGCCACCGACGACAACACATGGGGCATGTACGCCAACGGCAACGTCAACGTTAACGGCGGCAATGTCAACGCTACCGGCGGGTCGTCCGGCATCCGTACCGACAACGGCGACATCGCCATCAACGGCGGCAACGTCACAGCCACTGGCAGTAACAACGGTATCCACTCCTTGAACGGCGACATCACCCTCGGCTATACCAACCCCACCGACCACATCCTCGTCAGCGGCTACGAAATCAACGGCACGGCAAAAGTAGCCGACGGACTGTGCCTCACCGACGGCACATCCACTTACAGCGGCACGCTCACCGCCGAACAGCTCGCCGCCATCGCCAACCAAGAGCTCACCCCCGCCAATCTATACGTAATCAACGGCAACAGCGACGAGGCCGTCTCCTTCACCGAACAAATAGAACACGCCACCGTCATCTACGACCGCAAATTTACCGCAGGCGTGGCATCAACGATAGTGTTGCCATTCGATTTTGATGCCACAGCCCTCGACGGCACGCTCCACACGATTTCATCAATCGACGTGCAAGACGGCAAGTGGGTTGCCACAGCCTCCACCGCTATCACCGAAGGCAAAGCAAACACTCCATACCTTTTCAAACCCAACAGCGACATCGTATCTACAACATTCAAGGACGTTACCATCGAGCCCACCGAAGAAAAAGCCATAACCATCGGCGAGAGCAATTGGCAGATGAAAGGCGTATATCAATTCAAGAAATGGGATGAAGACTCCCCCACCGACTACGGTTTTGCAGGAGCGGCGCAGACCACCACAGAAGGCGACGCAATCTCGGCGGGCGACTTTGTACGCGTAGGCTCGGGCGCAAAAATCCGCGCCACACGCTGTTACCTTACATACGCCGACGGCATTTCCAAGGCATCGCCCATACTGCCCGACCGCATCACGGTAATATTCCCCGACGCGACCGCCTCGGTAATAGAGCCGCAGCCCGCCGACCCGTCAGGCGATGCCGACCCGTCGGGCGACATCACCACGCCAATATCAGAAATCGCGGCACAAAGCGGCACAAAGGTTTGGGGCTACGACGGCACTATCTACATAGAATCGCAGCCCTACACGCCCTACACGATGATAGACCTCGCCGGCCGCACGCTCCAAAACGGCGTTACAAACTCCACCCGCGAAGAAGTAACCCTCAGCCGCCCCGCCGGCATCGTCATCGTAAGAATCGGCGGCAAGACATTCAAGATATTCAATCGTTAAACCAGCGTAGGGCGTACCTCGTGTACGTCCCCCTACCATCAATAAAACACACATAAAAATGGAAAACCAAGAACCCAAACGTCCATACGAGACACCAGCAATCGAGGTAATCGAACTCGACCAAACCCCACAACTCCTCGCTCAAAGCAACCCTTATTACCGAGACAATTATTTGGACTAACATTTAACCCCGTGCATCATACGCAAATGCGCTATGATGTACGGGGTTATAGTTATATCACCGCCTCATAAATCCGTTTCCCCTCGTGTACAATCCATTCGGGCTGTTCCTGGATTACCTTGTTTTTGAGAAACGAGAATGTGATGAGGTAGCCTTCGGAGAGGTTGAGGGCGGCGATGTAGCGTGCAATTTGGTCGCGGCCGGAGATTTCGTACTCGATGCCGTACCAGAGTTTCAGTTCAATGACATATTCCTTGCCGTGGTAGTTGACGACGATGTCCATACGCGAAGAGTCGTCGTTTTCGGGTTCTATGTAATAAAAGCCCGAGCCGTTTACAATCGGTTTCAGGAAGCACAGGAAAATCAGGCGACCTTGCTCTTCGAGAAATTTGCTGTCGTTGCGGAAACGCTTGACAGTCTGCGCGAAACGGTCAATGACGATGCGCATGTCGAGGTCGCCATTTTTGTCGATGAAGATGCCCGAGCCTTTGTCAACAGCAATCTTGTTGAGCGTGTTTTCAGAGATGAAATAGTTGTACAGCACCTGTTGGAAAATCAGGTTGTGTATTTCCACACGGCCGTCCTTGCCCCTTTTGATTATCGAAAACATATTGGCGAGGTCGAGCGTTGGATTGTTGGCGTTGAAGGTAATAGAATAATTCTCCAATAGCAATGCGCGGAGAAAGGCTTTGAGTTTCGGGTATATTTCGAGGTTTTTGGTGAGGTCGTCAGAAAGGACTTTCTTTTCTTCAATTATTTTTTTCACAGCCCTCAATACGCCGTCCCTGGTCCACACCTTGCCCAAATTTTCGTCAATCTCCTTGCAAACGCAGCTCACAAGCACAGGATACCCCGACGTGTATTTGTAAATCTCCTCGGAAATCTCTTTTATGTCAAATCCAAAATGGTAGTCGTTTTCATAATCGACAAGCATCGTACTGATTTCCTGCGGGTTGAAAGTCATGTCGAGGGTATAGTCGGCGGCTACGTTCCACGGCGAATTAAACTGGTGCTGTTCTTCGGGGCGGATTTTGAGTTTCAGGTTTTTCACGTCGTAAACGCCGGCGAGCACGACAGACCAGAATGTGGAATCGTCGCCAAACTTGTCCCTATCGATGTATTTTTTGCGCAGCATCGAGAGAAAGTTCAGGAAAAGTTGGTTGTTGAGGCTCTTGTCCACTTCGTCGATAAGCAAAACTACTTTCTTGGGTTCCGATTTACAAAACTCGGTAATCCTTGCCGACAAATCTTTTATGTCGGCATTTTCGGTTGCCGCTGCATCGTTCCAAAACTTTGAGGCGCTATCGCTTTGTATTTTTATCGACTGGAATGCTTCTGTCATGTATCCGCAAAAAGTCTTGTAGAATGTCGCCGCGCTTATCCAATCGTCCTCTTCGGTATCCTCAAAACTAATGGACACCACCAAGTACCTGTCATTGAGGTTGTTGTATATCCATTTCAACGCAGAAGTCTTGCCAAACTGCCGCGCCCGGGTGATGGTGAAGTAATTGCCGTTGTCGATGAGGCGTTCAAACACCTTCATCTTCTGTGTGACGTCCACCATATAGTGCCTCTGCGGGTCGCAGGTAACTGATGTATTGAATTGCTTTGCCATAGTGATTTCCGCTTTTGTGCAAGTGCAAAGGTAATCTTTTTTTGCAAAAATCCCAAATCAATTGTATATTTGCGCCAAACAAAATACTACGCTACCGTGGATTTTTTTCAGAACTCAAATCAGCCAACAGCTATCTGAGGTTCGTATTTCTCTCAGGCATCACCAAATTTGATATCTAATAACCGTGGGTGTGAACCCACGGTTATTAAACGCCCAATTCGTAATTTTTTTCATGCAGATAGCAACGCAACGCGCCCCTACAATCCTAATTTTTTGGCGATTTCCTTCGGAATCGCGTCCTTATGGACCATTATGTCGATGGTTTTCATGGCTGCGAAGGTCTTTGTGAAGTACCATGTGCCTTTATAGGGGTTGTCGGTTCCCCAGGAGTTCTTCGCCATGTAGTATTCCTTTCCGTTCTGGTCTTTCGCGATTCCGTAGATGAGCATTCCGTGGTCGTCGGTGGTCTCCCAGTTGTCATAGCCCAACTGTCGCGCTTCCTGTGTCGCCTTTATCTCCGGCAATGGCTTGGAAGTCAGGAATGTCCTCTTGTCCGAGTTATATACCAGCCCCGTCCAACGCGCCATGTCCGAGCCTTTCATGTCGGGCGACGACACGTCCGGCAACTGTCCAATGCCGTGGCGCGAGAATCCGAGTTCCGAGACGTCCGCGCCCCATGCGACGGGGTAGCCCTTGTTTATGGCGTTGTCGATGACCTGTACCATCTCGTCCATCGTCACATTCCACGCCAACGCCCAACGCCAGTTATCCGGCACTTCTATCGCAAACTGCTCATAGAAAGGCACATGGGTGAACGATGTTATCGTCACGTAGTCGTCGATGTTAATCGGGAGCGACTCTGCGAACGATTTTGGAGTGTACTTCTTGCCATTGTAGGTGAACTCCTCGGGACATTTTCCGAGGTATGTGTCGTATATGCCCTGAAGACCTTGCTTCCACATCGGGTTGATGGGACCGTCCTCCTTTTTTGTAATGGTCTTCACGTATGCCTCGGCGAGCTCGTCAAGTTCGCTGTTGTTAGGCAGGTCGAGACCCTGAAGTTTGCCCATCGCGGGCATTGCGTCCTGCGGGATAATGCCGTAGTGCTTCCAGCAATACTCGACGTCGGAGGCAAAACCGCCCGGCGAGAACGAGACGTCGCCGTGTGTCCTGACGGACTTTGTAGCCCTGTCCATCATTGTCTTGCTGACTACAAAAGCCTCAGAAAAGTCATATTCTCCCTTGCCCATGCGGAGAAGTTCGCTCTCGAAGAAACTCAAAGTCGAGAACGCCCAGCACGTGCTGCTGCGGTTTTGGTTTTTAACTGAAGAAATAGGCAGGCTCTTTACAGTAGTGAACTGGAAGCCAGCATCGTCCTGCGCCATGGCGGTCAAGGAAATCGACACAGCCACCGCGCCCATTATCATTTTTTTTATCATTTTTTTTAGGTGTATTTTGTGGTTATCACTAACTATTTTACACATTCCGCAATATCCAATACGCTATTATCCCCACCAGCCACATTATGCACACCGCCGCGCTCGAAAGCGCATCGGCAATCTTGGGGTACTTGGGATAGACTAATGGCGACTTCGAGACATAGTACGCGACGACATACGCCATGCCGACGTGGAACATGGGATTCTGACGGAAAGACTCGCGGAACTCGCCGTTAAGCAGGTAGTGCAAAGCCCTCTGGGTCCCACATCCGGGACACTTATAGCCCGTCATGGTGAAAAAGACGCATTTCGGGAACATGGAGCTGCCCGCCGGGTTATGGTCACGATAAATGACAACCACTACCGCCACTATTATAATGGCGGCAATGGCAGTCACTATCTTGAATGTCGTCTTGACCGGCTTGTTCATCAAAGATTGGACAATACGCCGGTGGTCAACTGGTATATAAACGCGATGACATTGCAAACGAAGCCGACGATGGCGGTGATGATTGCAAACTTCTTCGCCTTCTCGGACGCCTGCCGCGCCTCGTCGTACTTGCCGCTGTTCCACTCTGTGTCGACCCTTGTAGCATTGATTATGCTGATTATGCCGAACGGCAGGCTGAACACTCCACAACAAAGGATTGTGGCGAGTATCGACCATACGAGGTAATTGTCGGGCTTTTGCTGCTGCGTGGTGTCGGAGTACTGGACGGAAGTCGGCGCGTACTGCTGCACGGGCGGTTGGGGCGGCGTCGGCATGGTGGGTTGAGGCGGTATTGTAGTGGTACCTATCACTAACAAGTCCGCGACCTCCGGCACAGTGCTTGCGTGTGCCCAGTTCGACATGCCCTGCGTCCAGATGTCGGTGTCGGGCGTTATTTTGCTGACGAGTTCTTCGACGGTCACAGGCCCAACCTGCTGGCCGTTGTCGATGTAGAAATATTTCTGCTCACTCATTGGTTTGGCAATTTTTTTAGTAAAGAATGGGGATGATTTTGGGTTCGTCAAGGAGAAGGTCGCCCTTTAGCTGCCTTATTTCGGCGACAGCCTTCTCGATAGCCTCCAAGGTACATTCCTCGGTCTCGATCGGGAAGTCGGCAGTGCCGTTGGTGTCGTCAAGGCGGTTATGTCCGACGGTCTCGATGTTGATGCCCTGCTTGCCGATGGCGGTGGTTATGATGCCGGTCGTGCCGGGCTGGTTGTTAGTCTTGAAGGAAATCAGGTACGGGAACGACACTCTCTTGCAGTCGCCCAAGGTGTACTTAGACTCCTCGTTGTATGCCGGGACGTCGCCGTGGCGGGCGATGAAGATGATGTCCGACACAATCGACATGGCGGTCTCCGTGCTGCCCGCGCCCTTGCCGATAAGGAAGTGGGTGTCGGAATACTTGTTGTCCAACCGCACGGCGTTGACGGCGTAGTTGACGCTCGAAAGCGTGTTGTCATTCTTGACTGCCATCGGGCGAACCATTGCATATACCTTGTTGTCAACGAGTTTTGCAAAGCAAATCAACTTTATCGAAGCGTTGATTTCCTTGGCGAAGTCCATGTCGTTCTTGGAGATGAACTGGATGCCGGTCCTCGAAAGCTCGTCCATCGTCACTGTAAGTCCGAACGCAAGTTTAAGCAGGAGGATGAGCTTATGGGCGGCGTCGCCACCGTTCAAGTCAAGGCTCGGGTCCGCCTCGGCGTATCCATTCTCCTGCGCAAGCTTAAGCGCGGAGCCGAAGTCGAGTCCCTGCGTAGCCATCTGCGTAAGGATGTAGTTGGACGTGCCGTTCATTATGCCGCTGACAGACTGGATGATGTCGCCAGTGAAACATTCCTTTATGCCTTTTATAATAGGAATCGCGCCACATACGGCCGCCTCGTATCCGAGCTGTAGTTTCTTCTCTGCGGCTAACTGGAAAATGTCCGCGCCACGCTCCGCGAGCAGTGCTTTGTTGGCAGTCACAAGGCACTTTCCACGCCTGAGAACCTCGAGGCATGTATTATGCACAAAGTCGCTCTTGCCGCCCATTGTCTCGACGACGACGTCGATTTCCGGGTCGTCGAGGATTTCGCCGATGCTGTTGTTGTTGAAGAACTTTGCATCGAGTTTGAATCGTTCTATCGCGGCCTGCGGCTTGAGCTCGGCAATGACCTTCAGCCTGATTTCGCGGCCGGCGCGTTTGGACAGGAGCTCCTGCTGCTCCGTCAGTATCTTGGCAACGCCACCGCCTACAGTGCCACAGCCAAGGATTGCTATATTCAATGGTTTCATTATTTTGGCTTTATGTTTTTTGATTGCGCAATTTATATCATTTTTTCCAATAAAAAAAATGAAATTTGACATTTTATGGTGCATTGTCAGTGCAACGCCCTCTGTATCAGGCTCAAGAACTCCTCGCGTGTGGTCTTGTTGCTCATGAAAATACCAGAAAAAGCGGACGTCGTCGTTACGGAGTTTTGCTTTTGGACACCGCGCATCATCATGCAGAGATGGTGGGCCTCTATGACGACAGCCACGCCCATCGGGTGGAGCGTTTCTTGTATGCAGTCGCGGATTTGCATCGTGAGACGTTCCTGGACTTGAAGGCGTCGCGCGTATGCGTCCACGACACGGGCAATCTTGCTCAGTCCAGTGATTGTGCCGTTGGGGATATACGCCACATGAGCCTTGCCGTAGAAGGGCAACAAGTGGTGTTCGCACAACGAGTACAGCTCGATGTCCTTCACAAGAACCATCTGTGAATAGTCCTCATGGAACAGCGCGCCTTCCAATATCTTCTTCGGGTCGATTTGGTAGCCCTGCGCGCAAAACTGCAACGCCTTAGCCACACGCATTGGCGTATCGGCTATGCCGTCGCGCGACGTGTCCTCGCCCAAATGCCCAAGGATGGAGCGTATGGCGGTCGAAATTCCTTCCGTCCCCTCCTCGCTGTATCTCTCTATCTTCATGTAACGGGTCGCATCGGTGTCCAATGCGCCTTTCTCTGCAAATTCTATCATCTCTTGACAGTATCAAAAAAAAATTTTTAGTACCTTTGCCGAAAATTCGACATGCAAAATTACACTTAATTTTTCACATATTATACAATTCGTCAAAAAAATGAACCGCACGAAAGAACTGTTATTGTGCGCGGCGACCCCAAACGAGCTTGCCGGCATATCCAACGGCGCGCTGTCGTCCCTCAAGACCGGCGTTGTCGTCGACGTGGGCAAATATGACGTGCTGATTACCGGCGTCGGCATATTCCAGACGGTCTACAACCTCACGCGCGCGCTCATGGAATGTGACTACGAAATGGCACTGTCGGTCGGTGTGGCTGGCGACTATGACAACGAAAGGCCGCTGTGCCAACTGTATTCCGTCGAAAAATCCGTGTTCGCCGACTGCGGTTTTGAGACGAAGGACGGCGGATTCCAGCCAGTGGCAGGCTCAAAATTTTTGGACGGCGACCGACCGCCGTTCCAGCACGGGTACGTCACGAACAACCTTGCCGGCATGCTTGGACTCCAATACGCCACAGCGAACACCGTCAGCCGCACATGCACCGACCCGCTCCACGTCAAAAACCTGTTGCGCAAATTCCCCGCCGACCTCGAGACAATGGAATCCTCGGCTTTCACGTATGTATGCGCACGACAGAACGTTCCACGCGCCGAAATCCGATGCACCTCGAACCACGTCGTGCCAAAACGACAAGAAGAATGGCGGCTAAAAGAGGCGGTGGAAGTACTCGGCGCGGCGGTGGAGAAGATGATTAAATAAAAAAAACGCACTACCACGATGCAATCACAAAAAAAATGTTTACCTTAGCACCATTTAAAAGCCATAACCCCGATGCAGTACACGGTAGACATACTAATCGCATTGTCAGCAGTCGCAATAGCCACTGCCGTCTTTCTGTGCATACGGCTCAGTAAGACGAGGAAGGCCGCGTGCAAATGCAAACAGGACTCCGACAATATCGTGAAAGAGTACCTGGCACTCAGCCAGTCGGGGCTTAACATCGTCAAGCAAAAAAGGCAAAAGGAAATCTACAACACCACATACGAAGAAATCCGCAAATTCATCCATACCGACTCCATCGGCATCGGCATAATCAACGCCATATTCAACAGCCTCGACTTCTCGTTCTTCAACATCGACAGCGAGACAATACCATTCGCACGGTACAACCTCGACATCTGCAACAATGTCAACATATACTGCTTCCACAGCGGCAAGCCCGTACTTATCAACGACTACCAGTCCGAAATCAATAAATACATCGACACCACGCAATACAAAGTCAGCAAAAACGTGACCGGCTCCGCCCTCTACATGCCGCTCCACGACGACGCGATAACCATCGGCGTACTGTCGATATTCAACAACGAGCCATACTACTTCAACGAATACCGGACCGGAATCGTAACAAGCATCGTCGCATACCTCGAGACGGCGATCATTAACTTCAGCACCGCCCGCACCTCCGAGCGGCAGAACAAACAGTACATCACCCACCGCCTCGAACTCGAAAAGACGCTTAACGAACTGCGGAAAAGCCAGACAGAGCTACAGAAGATGTCCACCGCGCTTAAGAACACCGACAACGCCGTAATGCTCCTCGACGGCGCAGGCAACATCTCATGGATTAACAACTCGTTCACAAAAGTATACGGCTACACCTTGGACGAATACACCCGCGAATCGTCAAACTACAAAGACTGCCTCCGCCAAAAGGACGCGATAGAGTTTGTACAGTTCACATACGACAACGCAAAATCCGTCACGTTCACCCTGCCACACGTCACGAAAGACGGCCACGAAGTCTGGATACAGACAACGCTCTCCCCCACCCTCGACGACAAAGGCAAAATCATCCAAGTCGTTGCGGTCGACACTGACATCACCACGCTAAAAAAAGCCGAACTCGAAATCGTAAAGCAGCGTAACGAAATCGAACTCAAGAACAAGGACGTGACAAAATCCATCGAATACGCCTCGACAATCCAGCAGGCACTCATGACCGGCATCGGCTACCTCCGCCAGCGGTTCAAGAAAAGTTTCATCATAAACCTGCCCAAGGACATCGTGTCGGGCGACTTCTTTTGGATGGGCGACAAGTTCGGGCGCAAATACATGGCACTCTGCGACTGCGAGGGTCACGGCGTTCCGGGCGCATTCGTCTCGATGATGGGAAAAGTATTCCTCGACGAAATCCTACAAGGCTGCCGCGTCGAAGACCCGCCGTCGCGCATACTCATGGAACTTAACGACAAACTCCAGGAAGCCGTCAGCGGACTTTCATCAAAAGTAGGCGGCATAGACGGCATGGACATGTCGTTCTGCATAATCAACGCCCGTAACACAACAGTCCAATACGCCGGCGCATACCGTCCGCTGTACTTAGTGCGCGACGGCGAGCTGACCACGATACTGCCCGACAAAGTTTCCATCGGCGGCGTAACAGCCGACGACGACTTCCAGTTCGAAGACCACTGGCTCCAACTTAACGAAGGCGACCTACTGCTCGTATGCTCCGACGGCTACGCCGACCAGTTCGGCTCCGAATACGGCAAGAAACTCGGCCGCCGAAACTTCTCAAACCTCATCGTCGAGGCCTCACGCATGGACAACGCCGACGACATGGCAAAATTCCTGTACGACAAGCACATAGAATGGCGAGGCTCGCTCGAGCAAATAGACGACATTTCCATAGTCGGCATAGTCATCACACAAAACGAAGAAGAGGACGAGGACGAAGAATCCGAAGACGAGGACGCATAAAAAAAGATGCTCTGCCTAAAAAAAAACGGCAGAGCATCGGGATTGGGGGTTGATAAGAAAATAAAAAAAATTCTTTATTGCTTTCTGTTCAAGCTGTAAGACTTTCCGTCCTGCAAGAATGTCATTGCATCCTTCGAACTCAGAGTGCCAGAATAACTCTTGTTGTCGTCGCCAGTGCCAGTGAATGTAGCCTTAGCCTCATCAAAGTCATACTTAATCTGGACGGTCACAGTTTTTTCAGTCTCTTGGTCTTCAGTGTTCTTCGACACAGCAACTTTCTCCTTATAAGTGAAAGCCATCGACTCCTTCGTAACTACAAGCGTAACATCGTCTGCGCCAGTCCATGTGGACTTTGCAAACTCGTCTGCTGTGAGGAACTTAGCGGTTGTAGTTGTGTTACTCGGGTCGCTTGGATCGCCTGTGCCACCATTGTCGTCGCTACCTTTGCCGCATGACACTACCACCATGCACGCCACCGCAACAAGCATTGCAGACAATATAAATCTAATTTTTTTCATAGTACAACAGTTTATTCGATTAATAATCGGCTCAAAAATACACAAAAAAATTTCTCTACCAAAATTTTCTTTTAACTTTCTGCAATTTTTTTCACAGCCAACGGCAACGCACCGACCATATCTGACGCGATAACGCCCTGTACGCCAAGCCGTTCCGCCACAATATCGCCAGCTAATCCGTGTATGTAGACGCCGAGTACCGCAGCCTCCTTTGGAGCATATTTTTGGGAGAGTAACGCGGCGACGATGCCCGTCAGGACATCGCCGCTGCCAGCCGTCGCCATGCCGGGATTGCCTGTGGAATTGAAATCCACATACCCAAACCTGTCGGCGACCGCCGTATGCGCACCTTTCAGCACAATGACAACGCCCAATTCCTTAGCCTTAGCCGCCAACAGCGAAAGTCGCTCGACAGAATTTTCCGCCCGGCCAAACATCCTTTCAAACTCCTTTGGATGAGGTGTCAGGATTGTGTTCTTAGGCAACATCGCCATCATATCGGGATGAGCGGCGAGGATATTGAGCGCGTCGGCATCGAGCACAAGCGGCTGTGTGGCGGTCGTAAGAAGCATTTTCAACGCCTCCGCCGTCCTGTCGTCAGTGCCGATGCCCGGGCCGATGCCAATCGCGGAATACTTTTCAATCGACGGCACTCCCGCTATGACATCTTCGTCGGCAGATGGAACGACCATTGTCTCCGGCGTGGAGATTTGCAGAATGTCCACCAAACTCGACGGCACACAGGCAGTCACCAAGCCCGAACCGGCACGATGGCACGCCCGCGAACACAACACAGCCGCCCCAGCCTTGCCTTTTGAGCCTGTGACTAACAATGTATGTCCGTATGTGCCTTTATGTGAGAACTTCTTCCGCCGACGCAGTTTGGACTGCACGAAATCCAATTCAGTATAAAAATACGGAGAGTCCAAATATAGCGCGCAGCTATTGTCCGTTGCCAATGGAACTATCTCAAAATCACCGACATAATCACCATTTTCCGGCATCAACAACGAAAGGGACGGACTTTCTATGGTCAGCGTCCAGTCAGCCTTCACGATCCCCACAGCATCATCGACCATATTAGAATCGTCCACGCCACGCGCAATCGAATCGTCGCCAAGCCCGGAGGGTATGTCAATGGAAATCACGAAAGCACCGCTGTAATTAATTGCACGAACGACGCTGTATGCAACGCCGACGATTTCACGATTGAGCCCCGAGCCGAACAGCGCATCGATGACAATGCCGCCGCTATAAATCTTAGGCAAGTCTTCTACATTGCTGATAGTGTGCAAGATGGACATCCTGTTGACCTTCTCGGCGTTCAGGCTGCAATCTTCGCTGTACTTCTCGGATTCCAAGAGGTAACACTCCACAGAATATCCATGCGTATATAATATACGCCCCACAGCCAATCCGTCGCCGCCATTATTGCCACAGCCGCTGAACACGACAAAACGCCTCGACGCATCGGGGAACCGCTGCATGATTCGTTGTGCGATGTTCTGCGCCGCGCGCTCCATGAGCTGATAGGACGTAATGCCATCACATTCCATGATTACACGGTCGAACTCGTGCATCAGTTTTGAACTCAGAATCTTCATGATAGCCAGTTTTTAGTATGCCTCTTTCTCGCCGTGAATCATGTTCAAGAAGGTCTTTATTATGATACGGATGTCGAGGGAGAACGACCAGTTTTCGAGATACCAGATGTCACGCACAACGCGCTCTTCCATCTGCCACATTTCCTTAGTCTCGCCACGGTAGCCATTGACCTGCGCCCAGCCGGTGATGCCTGGCTTTACCCACAGCCTGACAGTATAGCCGCTGATGTTCTGACCGTAATACTCGTCGTGGAGCATCATGTGAGGGCGCGGTCCCACAAGGCTCATGTCGCCCTTGAAGACATTGATTAACTGTGGGAGTTCGTCGACATTTTTCCTGCGCATCCAGTCGCCGAAAGGATACTTCCGTGGGTCGTTCTCCGTCGCCTGCTTGGTGTCGGCCTCGGCATTGACGTGCATGCTGCGGAATTTGTAGCACATGAACTCCTTGCCGTCCTTTCCGCCGCGTTTCTGCTTGAAGAGCACCGGGCCAGGCGAATTGAGCTTTATCCTAATGGCACAGTACAAGAAAAGCGGCGACAGACACAAGATCCCGATACCGGCACCCAAAATATCGAACACACGCTTGCGGAACCGGTTCCAAGGCTTGCGGAGCGGCTCGTTCCTGATGCCCAGCATCGGCATATCGCCGACAAACTCCAGGTTCATCGAGCGTTTGAGGTAGTTGTAGACATTGGGGACTGTGAAAAACTTCACGAAATGGTTTTCGCAATAGTCCAAAATCGGCAGGATTTCATCCTTGCGGTCGAGTCCGATATTGCACACGAGCATGTCTATTTTATGGGTCTTGAGGTACTCGATTGTGTCTTTCACGTCGCCAAGCTTCTCCAACTTACCACCGAGGTTACGCGAAACCTGGTTCTCGAAATATCCGTGAATGTGGTATCCAATCCTCTTGTCGGACATCTCCTCGTAAAGTTTGCCGAGATTGACGCCCGCTCCTGCGAAGACTACCTCGCAGTTGTCGTAACCGCGCCTGCGCAATAGCGACACGAACCACGCCCCGAGCAGACGGGAACAGACGAAGGTCAGCCACAGGAAAAACAAGGTACCCAATATCGACCACGAAAATATCGATGTGCTTATGCCATGGTTGAAGAAGAAATACAGCAAAGCCATAAGACCGGCCGTCACAGTGCTTCTCGTAAGCACCAAGTCAGTCCGCGCAATGCGGCGGTACGCGAGCGGCGGCAGGCATATCGCCGCCGTCCAGTACGAGAGATTCCACCACAACAACGACCATCCTGCGGAATCATTATTCACAATATTTGGGGAAAAGTGAGCGAGGACGAGATATAGCGCGTTAAGGATTACCATGTCCAACGCGACCACAATCACGTATGCTACCGTCTTTTTCGATGTTATCTGATGTTCCATCATTTGATTAAAAGTTGTATTAAAAATAAAGTTAGTATATGTTTTTGAGTAAAATAGTTTCAGCGATTTGTGTAGCCTCCTTGTGAGTGTCCATGATGTCGTCAAGCGTGGGATTGGCGACGAAAGATACTTTGGAGATTACATCTTCTATGAAATCCGGCATACCAACGAAACTGATATTGTCGTGAAGGAACCCACGCACTGCCACTTCATTTGCGGCGTTCATCGCGCATGGCACATTCCCTCCCTTGCGCGCAGAATCCATCGCGATGCCAAGGTTGCGGAATGTCTTGAGGTCGGGCTTCTCGAATGTCAATCCGTTTGGCAGCGAGAAAAAGTCGACCCTCGGGAACTCGCTCTTTATTCGGTCGGGATAGCCTATCGCGAACTGTATCGGCAGCCGCATGTCCGGCATTCCCATCTGAACTTTCACCGAGCCGTCCACAAACTGTACTCCCGAATGTATGATGCTTTGAGGATGGACGAGGACTTCGATTTTGTCAACCGGCACTTGGAAAAGGTGCATCGCCTCGATTGTTTCCAGTCCCTTGTTCATCATCGACGCGGAGTCTATCGTGACTTTCGCGCCCATGTTCCAGTTCGGATGGTGGAGCGCGCTTTCTTTTGTGACGGTCTTGAGTTGTTGGGCGGTCATTCCACGGAACGGGCCGCCGGATGCTGTGAGAAGTATCTTTTCGATTTCGCCCTGCTCGCCGATAATGGACTGGAAGATTGCCGAATGTTCACTGTCCACCGGCAGGATAGGCACTTTGTGTTCCAAAGCCTCGGCGATGACTATATTGCCCGCCGCGACGAGCGTCTCCTTGTTCGCCAAAGCTATGGCCTTGCCGTGGCGGATAGCGTTTATAGTGGGTCTGAGTCCGGCATAGCCCACCAATGCAGCCACGACGACATCGATAGAGTCGAACTCCATGACCTGCGAAATGGCGCCGCTGCCCGCAAAAACTTTGATTGGATAGTCCTTCAGGGCATCGAGGGTTTGAGTATATTTTGATTCGTCGGCTATGACGACAGCGTTTGGCTTAAACTCCACAGCCTGCTTGACGAGCAGTTCCCAGTTACTGCCAGCCGTAAGCACCTCGGCGGCAAACCGGTCGGGGTTGCGCCTGATGACATCGAGCGTCTGAGTGCCGATACTCCCGGTGGAGCCCAATATGGCGATACGTCTGATTTCCATTTATCGTTTTGTCTGATTGTTTGTATCTTAAATAATAATAACCGCCAACATTCTGTCTCCACCGTCCTCTTGCCCACGTCCTGCTTAGAACGGGATATACTGCGCGGGGTTAACGGCCATGCCGTTATGCCACAGCTCGAAATGCAGGTGCGGGCCGGAGGTGTACTCGCCGGAGTTGCCTACAATGGCTATCGGCTCGCCGGCCTCGACCTTGTCGCCGACTTTCTTGTGCATCGCGGAGCAGTGTTTGTATATGGAAACAAAATCGTTGTCGTGTTGAATCTGCATGACATTGCCAGTCTCCAAGTTCCATGACGCGGAAATCACAGTCCCGGGGAGAGTGGCAAGTATGGGTTCGTCGCCTTTTGTAGCAATGTCGATGCCAAAATGACGCTTCAGCGGGTCGAAATTGGCGACCAGTGTCCCCTTGGCGGGCATGAAGAATGTCATTTTCTTTATCTTTTCGTGGCTGTTGTCGCCGACGACGGACAGTGTGCGCTGCTCCTCCTCCTCGATGAGCGTGCGGAGTATGGAGTCGTGGCGGTTGCGTGTGAAGTCTATCTTCTGGCGGCCAAGGTCTGCGGTGTCCGAGGCGTTCTCTGTGTTTATGTTGGCGTTCAGTACGTCCGAAATCGTCTTGAAGTACGCCTCGCGGTCGGCGATGACGCTCTCAAGGCTGTCGACCCTCAACGCCATGTCCTCGAGCTCGCTGCGGAAACGCTTTTCGGAAGTCCTCGGCAAGAGCGAGTTAAGCGGCGTATAGACGAACAATGCCGACACGATAGCCGCCACGACAAGCACCGCCAGGCCAACGTAGGCGACGATGTTGGTAGTAGCCACCTTGAACGACGTGACCTCGCGGAGCTTGTTGTCGTCATAAATGATTACCCTGTAGTCTTTGCTCTCTTTCTTACCTTTCGACATCTTACTTTAAGTTTTTTATACCCAACGGACTTCGCGGGAATAAATTTTGCAAATATATATATATAATTTTGATATAAAGTCTACAACTGCGGATTAGAAATTTTGCACTCTATTATAAAGCAACCCGGGAACTGAGCCTCGATGGCCTTCTTGAGCCGTGTGGCTTCGAGCCTCGTGCGGCAGTCGCCCGCGCGTACCTTGAAATACGGTGCTTCATAGAACACATACGCATCTTCCTTTGACTTGCTGTCGAGTTTGAACTTCTTGGCTACATTCTCAGCCTTGCGCTGTGCGTCGACGCCCGACTGGAAGAAGATCTGGACGCTGTATCCATACGCCTGACGCTTCCTGCCGGCCTCGATTAGCCCCGACTCGACGCTCTTCAACGCCGGGTCGCACTTGACGGTAGCCCGCGCCGTGGCGTTGCCCTCGGGGAAGATGCCAAGTTCGTCAATGTCGAACGCCACCATCTGCGCACCGGCAGTTGCGGTAGTCAACACATTGATTGTCAATATTATAATTATTACAAAAAATACTTTTGCCTTCATCTTGCAGTTTAGATTTTTTAATCGGATTTTAGGTTGCAAATTAAACAAAAAAACGTTAATTTTGCAAATGAAACTAAGGATAATTTTTTTCGACCGAATATTTTTTGGGGCATAACGTTTCAATTCATTAACTTTGCCGCAAACTAACGCATAATTAAAAGCAACGATTATGGAAACCACAGCCATCAACGCCCGCACCGCCCGCCACTACTGGGACCTCGTCAATAAGAACGACGACGACGCGGAAGCCGTTAAGACCGAGACACCCAACGACGACCTCGACGACACCTATGAGGAAGAATGGTGGGAAAAGGAATACATGTCCCGCCCGATGAAGCCGTACACAATGGAAGAAATCGAGGCACGGCTCGCTCAGAGCGCAAAGGATTACGCAGAGGGAAGATTTCAAGATGCATTTGAAGCATTCGCAGAATTAAAGGCTGAGCTTGACCGAGAAGACGCATTGGAAGCTGCAATGGAAATGAACCAAGAACTTGCAGAAGCGGTATGAGAGTAGAAGTATCCAATTTTGCGAATCAGGAAGTTCGCGGAATCGCTATCTACATTCGGAAAGAGTTTGGACAAAAGAGCAAGGACAGCGACCCAAACGCACTCGTGGAACGGGCAATGGATTGGGAATAAAAAAACAAACAAATTATGACAGAAAACGAACTCACATCAATCCCCGACGGCAAGGCGGGGCTGACAGCAAAGATAAAGGCGGGCGCGGACATCACGCACCCCGAGACTATCATCGGCATCGGCGACGACGCGGCGGTGTCGCACTATGGCGGCGGTGAAAATACGCTCGTCAGTTCCTCGATTTTCAGCGAGGGAATCCACTTCGACCTCACGTACACGCCGCTCAAACACTTTGGCTACAAGGTAGTTGCGGCATCGATAAACAAAATTCTTGCGATGAACGCCGAGCCGATACAGGTGACCGTGTCGATAGCCGTCAGCAACAAAGTGGCGCAACAACACATCCTCGAATTTTACGACGGCGTACACGCGGCGTGCGACGAGTACTGCATCGACCTAATCGGCGGCGACACAACGACTTCGCGCACCGGCATCACCATCGCGACCACGACGATAGGACGCGCCGACGAGGACGAGATTGTCAGCCGCGACGGTGCAAAACCGACTGACCTTCTGTGCGTTACAGGCGACTTAGGCGCGGCGTACTTGGGGTTGCAACTATTGGAACGGGAAAAGGCCGTCTTCAACGCCAACCCCACCACGCAGCCCCAACTGCAAGGCTACGAGTACATCCTTCAACGCCAACTAAAGCCCGAGGCGCAGACCGAAGTACTCAAATACCTGAAAACCAAACAAATAAAGCCGACCTCAATGATTGCCGTGCAGAGCGGTCTCGCGTCCGAAATCATCAACCTCTGCCGCGCAAGCAACATGGGTTGCGAGATTTTTGAAGAACGCGTCCCCATCGCCAGCGACACGAAGAAGATGGCCAAAGAGTTCAACATCAACCCCATAGTGGCGGCGTTGAACGGCGGCGAGGATTACGAATTGCTTTTCACAATCCCACTTGCCACCTACGAAAAAATCAAGGACAACGACTTTTTCAAAATCATCGGCAGCATCAACGCGCCCGAACACGGCATGAACATCGTCATGGAAGACGGCGGGATAATACCGTTGGGAAAGGCTTGAAAATCTTTCTTTTTCAAAAAAGGTTCATAGGTCATTTTTTCAGCCTGAAAAATGACCTATAAACCAAAATAGTGTGTTATTGTGCCTTCGCAATCTAATTGTTGCCTCCGCCGCAACTTGCGAGCATAGCGCATGCGCAAAACGCGCTTAAAAGTGTTTTTTTTTATTGTTATAAATAATTTAATTAAAAAATTAAAAATAAATACTTCCTTACGCCGCCGACCACATTACCGCCACCAACGCGACGAAATACGCCGCCGTGATAATCCTCACTTTCTTGATAAGTTGTTTTTTGTGGTCTTCTGCCGACGAAACCTCGGCGCGGCATTTTGCAATGTATTTTTCAACGTCGGGATATTCCTTGTAGGCGTCCATCATCGAAATTATTTGCGACAGTTTTGGGCGGTAGTCCTCTTGTTTTGACATCATAAAGTCCACAACTTCAATAAATTCGTCGGCGTTGCAATTTCTTTTCATGAACACCCACGAAAACCAGAAAATGCCCGGCGACAACGCGAAGCACCACAGCAAATATTCGTTGCTGAATCCCTCTTGTGAGGTGTCGTCAAAACCAAAAAACGACATTATGAACATCACCACGACCGTGCCCACCAAAACCCACGGCAGGTATTTGCGGAAAATTTCCGAATAGACTTTCGGGTATTGCGTTTTGTAAAGGCTCAATGTCTTTTCGAAATCGAGGCTGAGCCGCTGGAAATCTTGCTTTGTCATAATATCGCTGATTTATAGGTTTTTACGTCGGGGATTTGTTGCATTGTCGATTGTTGCAATTGCTCTGTCTGTTGCCTTTTGCGCTCAATCGACGTGGGGATTTGCGATATTTGGTAAGCCGCCAAAAGCACCGGAATTGCAATCCCGAGGGCAATTATAAGGCGGTTTTTGCGGCGGATTTTTTGATAATTGTCGATTTCCGACGAGTATTTTTTCAGCAACGCCCTCGCCTCGGGGTTTTCGCCGTAGAGCGTGTCGGTCTGGCGAAGGTACATTTCGTAGTTGTTGATTGCCGCAAAAAACTGATTGTCAGCAATATCCACCGGCGACGTGCCGACTTTTATCTTGTACGTCCAAAACATCGTCAGGGCAAACAGGATTGTCTGCAAACCGCAATATAGATAGTTGTAGTCGGTTCCGCTGTCAGAATACGACATCCACATCAGGAAAAAATATACCGCCCAAAACATCGATATGAAATGCTTGTTTTGCTTGAAAACCTGCCCCAAAGTGGGTTTGGGCGTGTTTTCGAGGTTTTGAAGGCTGCCTTTGATGCCCGACAAGAGGTTGGAAATGTTGGCGGCGGAATCTTTTTGGGCGTGCAGGACGTGTCCGCACGAGCCGCAGATGTTGCTAATCAGCGGAAACGGCGCGCCGCAGTCGGGACAGTTTTTTATGTTCTGTTGCTCTTGGGCGGTCCTGAGGTTTTCCTGACGGATGACATCAGCCTCTATGCCGCTGATTTTCACCGACTTTTCACCCGTCGCAACGCCCGATTTGAGGCTTTCGCCGCAAAAAAGGCAGTCGTCGGAAATGAGCGGAATCTGCGCCCCGCAATGCGGACAGCGTTTGAGGTCTTCCTTCGAAAAGTTTTTGAGCCGCTCGCGCAAAGCGTTGTCAAGATAGGCGTTGATTTCGGCTTCGGGGATTCCGTCGTTCAACGCCGCGCTCACGATGGTCTTGCGCTCGGTGATGGTCAGCACGCGGTCAGAGAGCGCGAGGGCGGTCAGGTCGATGATTTTCTTGTTGATTGCCATAATTTTACACGTATTTTTGTATGAAATACCATAAAATTTGTTGTGTTATAAGTATTTGTCGGCTCAAATGTAAGTTAATTTTTTGTAATGGCAAAATAAAAGTGAAAATTTTTAAAAAAAATACAAAAAATATGTAATGGTTCGTTTTTGGGGTTTTAGGGGCGGGGGATTATCAAAATAAGAAACGGCTTTTTAATCGCCTTCCCCCTCAATCACTTCCATCACCACTTCGTGCTTTGCATCCGCCTTGTTGTAATTGATTCCGACCAAGACAATCCGCTTTGAAAAGCCTTTGAGACTTGCGGGATAGTTTTTACGCTTGATTTGGTCGATGGCGGTGACGGCGGACTTGTCGTATTTGAGTTCGATGACGATGGCGGGGCGGGGCGACTTGGGCAGCGGTATGAACACCATATCGGCGAAACCTTTGCCTGTGGGAAGTTCGCGGAAAATCTTGTAAAACGGTCTTGCAGCACTGTACGCCATTGCTATCGCGCACGCCATGGAATTTTCGTCGTTGAATTCCAAAATCGACGACGCCTCAAAATGGTACTCGTCGAAGGCGCGGGCTACCTTCTCTGTTTTTAGGTTGATGGTGTCTTCCAACAAATTTCTCGATAATGATGCCGCCTTTGAATACTCTTTCCAACCCGCAGCGCGTATTGCGTTTACAAACTCGTCGGCAACCTCGGTGTTCGGTATCCTTACCGACTGAGTTTCAGGATTATACGACAGGTAGCCCAAATGCGCCAAGAGTGTCAGCACGTCGTCGCAGTTTTCGATGTTTCTCATATCGTTGCGGAAACTTGTAACACTCACAACTTCTTCCGCCCCGTTCATCATATTGATGATTTTGGTGCGCACAAAATCGGCATCAATGTTGAGATACGATTCAATTGCCATAAAAGAGGCCGTCTTGGACCAATAACTGTTGTAATTGCGTTTCAAAATCGACATCTTCACCGAAAACGGATTGAACATAGACTTTTCTTCACCGATGATGTATCCGTCGTAGGCGTGTTTCATCAAGTCGAAGTCCATATTGTTTTCCTTGCAGAGAATCTCGACTTCGTGTTCAGTAAAGCCGTAGTATTTTGCCGTGTTGCCCGGGTCAATGATGCTGTATTCCACAAAATTGTTCAACGCCGACTGTGTTTCGTATTTTATAATCGGCAATATGCCCGTCATATACACCAAGAGGAAGAGTTTGTTGGCGGAATTTGACTTGAACATCGAGCGCAGGAAGTTGACATATTCGTCGCGGATTTCCTCGTCGCTGTCCCTTACGAGCATATCCCATTCGTCGATTATCAATATGAAACGGTCGCCTGTCTTCTTGTTGATTTCGGCAAGGGCCTTGCTCAGCATCTCTTTCTCTTCCAAGAAGTTGTACGAGTCTTTCAGGTCGGCGACTATTGCCTTCTGAGCCTCTTTGACTATGGTTTTGTGAGGATATTCGGCAAAATGATTCCAATCGATATAGATTGTCGGATATTTATTGAGATGCTTTTTGTAATCGGGCGATTTTGTAATTTCCAATCCCTCAAACAGTTCGTCTGATTTTGACGACCTGTCGTAATAGGCATACGCCATCTGCGCCGCGATAGATTTGCCGAACCGTCGCGGACGTGAGATGCACATAAAACGTGTGGCGGTGCCGATATTTTTGTTCAGCTCGTTTAGCAAGCCCGATTTGTCGATGAAATTGCTGTTTTTAACACTTTCAAAATCGCAGTTTCCGTAGTCAATAAATTCGCTCATAATACCGAATGTTTAATTATCGTTGCAAAGATAATCGGTTTTCGTCATTTTTCCAATTTTTTTTGTGTCGCATTTCTTTTTTCTTTTCCAAAAATTCTTCTTAACTTTGCGCCCGAAAATTTACTAAATAATCAAAACTCACAATGCAATATTTATTCTTGCCATTAGCGGGCGCGGTGTGGTTTATGATGTTGAACTCGCAAAACGTTACATTCCCAAAATGTCAAATCTGAAAACGGTCTTCATGCCGCTCGATTATCCGAAGTTTAGCCTTGGTCGCGGTGTCAAAAATGAATATGAAAAACGTGTTAGAGAAATGGATTTCGCAAGTTTGTATAAGTGTATGTATACCAAGTATATGGATATTCATGTTGACGGTATTTGGTATTGGTCTGAAATTCTTAATTCTGAATTGAATTACATGAC
>CAJOJG010000046.1 GCA_905234655.1 uncultured Bacteroidales bacterium | reverse complement strand
CGCCAACGTTTCTCGTTGTTGATGTAATTTGCGCCCTGCGGATAGCCGCCAAAATAAATGTATTGTCCCACATTCCATCCGAAGGCGTCGTGCATTTCCGCATACGACCAATGCCCCATCCGAATCATTTCGAATCTGCCCGCCAACGATTCTGTAAGACCCTGTTTGAGCAACAGACGCGACGAGCCGAGCAACACGACCTTGATATTGATGCCCTTAGCTGTGTCGTAGTCCCATTCGCGTTTTACGTATTCGCTCCAATTGTCAATCTTTTGGATTTCGTCGATAACGATAAGAAACTCGCTGAGATTGTTGAACTGCATTTTAGAACGCGCCGCCGCCCAAATGTCGCCAATCCAATCTCGGTTGTCGTGGTCGATGCCGTCGGCAGATTCCGACACGTATTGAATGTCGATGTCTGCCAACACTTGATTTACAACGGTGGTTTTGCCCACTTGCCTTGGACCCGCAATTACCTGAATGGTGGCGCGTGGTTCGTGAATCCGCTCCATTATTATGTCGTAGTGATAACGCCTGTACATTTTCCGCAGTTTTAATGTTAAAAAAAAATTTGCCACAAAAATAAACAAAAATTCTCAATTCTTCACCAAAAAATTCTCAATTCTTCAACAAAAAATTCTCAATTCTCCACTAAAAAATTCTCAATTCTCCACCAAAAAATTCTCAATTCTTTTACTTAAAATATTGATAATAAAAATGTTACATTTTTGCAGTACATACACGTGGTACGCCCCTACGATGCGTTTATGTCAAACAAATTACCAAAATTTTTGCCGCTCTCCGCACAATTTGCGCATTTTTTCCCCTACCCGCACATTTTTTTTCAAAACTATCCCACGTAATAAAAAAATTATATATCTTTGCGCCAATAAATACAAAAACATCAAAAGACAAAATGCAGACAGTATTAAGCGGAATCAGGCCTACGGGCGACCTACATCTCGGCAACTACTTCGGTGCGCTGAGAAACTTTGTGAGATTGCAAAACGACTACAATTGTTACTTCTTTGTAGCCGACTACCATTCGCTCACCACACACCCGCACCCCGCTGACATCCAGAACAACGTCAGGAAAATCCTGAGCCAGTACATAGCATCGGGCCTCGACCCCGAAAAATCAACAATCTACATCCAGTCGGACCTCGTGGAGACAGCCGAATTTTATATGCTCATGAACATGAACGCATACATCGGCGAACTCGAAAGAGTGGTGTCATTCAAGGAAAAAGCGCGTCAGAACCCCGACAACGTCAACGCCGGACTTCTCACATACGCCGTCCTGATGGCTTGCGACATCCTCATCCAAAGAGCCGACCTCGTTCCCGTAGGCAAAGACCAGGAGCAGCACCTCGAAATGACCTGCAAATTCGCCCGCCGTTTCAACAACATCTACGGCGTAGAATACTTCAAAGAGCCCAAAGCATTCTCCTTTGGCGACCACCTCGTGAAAGTGCCAGGACTTGACGGCTCCGGCAAGATGGGCAAGAGCGAAGGCAACGGCATCTACCTCATCGACAGCGACAAGGACATCCGCAAAAAAGTGATGAAAGCCGTCACAGACCTCGGCCCGCAAGCCCCCAACAGCGAGAAACCCGAAGTAATCCAAAACCTCTTTACCCTGATGGAACTCGTATCTGACCGCTCCACCATCGAACACTTTGAGGCGGCTTGGAACGACTGTTCGATACGCTACGGCGACATGAAAAAACAACTCGCCGAAGACATCATCAAAGTGGTAGCCCCGATACGCGAGCGCATCAACGACATCTACAACGACACCGAATACCTCGACAAGGTAGCCAAAATGGGCGCAGAAAAAGCACGTGTCAACGCACAGAAAACCATCCAGGATGTCCGCGAAATCTTCGGATTCCGCCCAGTGCACTATTAACAAACCGACCAATGGGAATCGACACCAAGACATTTGAAACAGTATTCAAACAAAACTTCGTATCTGTGACGGCATACTGCAACAAGTACGTCCGCGACACCGAAGACGCCAAAGACCTCGCGCACCGAGCCTTTATGAAGGTTTGGGAAAAGCGCGAGGAGATTCCCCAAGGCAGTAATGTAAGGGCGTTATTATACAAGATTGCGCATAACCTGTCGGTCAACTACCTCCGCGACCACAAGAAATTCGCATCCGAAGACGAACTCGAAGCCGTTGAATGTGAAAACTCCGAAACATCTACAGACATCGAAGCCGCAGAGCTCGAAGCCGCCATCATCGACACAATAAACCACATGCCCGAGAAAAGCCGGACGGTGTTCCTGATGAGCCGGTACGACAAACTCACGAACACATCGATAGCCGACCAGCTCGGAATAAGCATAAAGACCGTTGAGGCCCACATGACAGCCGCGCTGAAGATGCTGAGGAAAAAAATTTGGGGGAAAGAATAAAATTTTTTTGAAAAAGTATTAGGGTAAAAGACGATTTAAGTGTTATAAATACAAAACAATAGTACGATTTTTGCATAGTAACACAAACAAACGCTACTGAACAAACCAAATCTTTTGAAACCAAATGAACCACAACAACGACATACCGCCAGTCTCTGACAGGCGACTATTCGACATAGACACAGACCTTGAATGGGCACGGTTCAAAGCCGCAGCAGGAATCTGCGAGCCAAAGACAATAAAGTTCGCGCGGTACTGGAAAGCGGCGGCATCGATTGTGCTTGTGGCAGGATTAGGGCTGCTCGGCTATAACCAGTTGTCCAAGCCAAAGGCAGAGACCATCGTCGCCGACTCACAGGCGATAGAGACCACCGTGGAGACATCCACCCAAATCAGCCTCAACCGCAACAGCAAACTCACATGCACCGACAACCGCAAGAATGGACAGTTCAACGTATACCTCGAAGGCGAAGCATACTTCGACGTCGAGAAGAACCCAGGACGCACATTCATGATCGACACAAAAGGCGTGACCGTGACCGTAAGGGGAACATCATTCGACGTATGCGAAGCCGGCGGAAACACGACGATAACCGTCACGTCAGGCAATGTCGAAGTCAAGAGCCACGCCACAGACCAGACGGTGCAGAACCTCACGCGCGGAAAGCAGCTCGTGTGCCACCCCGACGGGAAGATGGAAGTCAAGACCGTGGACAACTTCAACTGCATAGCATGGAAACTCCACAAACTCGAGTTCAACGACCAGACCGTAGAAGACATAATGCGGCAGCTCCAGGCGGCATACGGCTTTAAGTACCGCATCGCCGACCAAGCCACCAAAAGCGCAAAACTCACAGGCACATTCGACCAGCAGGACATCAAGGCCGTCTTTAACGTCATAAGCCAGACGCTCGACATAGACATCGCGCAGGACGCCGACGGCACATGGATTGTCGGGAAATAACACCTGAAACGCGCGCTGACCACATACACCTAAAACAAAAACATTAGGCGGCATCCGTCTACGAATAAAAAACGGATGCGCCTGATGTTTTTTTGCATATTAGCGTAAACGTAGATAGATGGGCATTAGATATACCATAAAGACATCATTAATACTCATAATACTGCTACTGGAACTCGCCACGCCAGCCTCTTTCGCTCAAAAAGGCGGCAGCGGCGAGCGCATAACCATAACATGCCACAACGGGACGCTGCGCCACGTCCTCGACCAAATCACAAAACAGACCGGATTCCACTTCGTCTACAACCCCGACCTCGTGGACGACCTGGAAAAAATAGACTTCAAAGCAAGGAACACGCCCATCAACAGCGTCCTCGACCAGATAACAGACATCCTCGCGCTACAATACATCAAGACCGAAAACCACATAATCCTCAAGCCGCGAAAACAGGAAATCCAGCCGCCGCACACCGAGACCCAGGCACGTAACGTGTCCATTACTGGCTACGTCCGCGACCACGAAACCCACGAGCCGCTCGTCGGCGCATCTATAAGCGTCGAAGGCCAGCCCATCGGCACCGTGACCAACGGAATCGGATACTACACCCTCACACTTAAGAAAGGCGACTACACGCTTGTGTACTCCTACCTCGGCTATAAGCGCGAATACATAACCATGAGCATCGCCGGTAATGCGTCCGTCGACCAGGAACTCGAAAACGCAATCCAGCAGATGGAGACCGTGGCGATAACCCGCACAAACACCCAGCCCGCCGCAAAATCGCTCTTGGACAAAAGCAGCACGCTCAACGCCGCAGACTTCTCAAAATACTCCGGGCTTGTGTTTGGCGGAGACCTTGTGGGCATACTCGCCACAGACCACGGCATAACAAGGCTGTCCGACGGCTCGGCATTCTACAGCGTCCGTGGCGGCTACAAAGACCAAAACCTCGTCCTCATCGACGAAGCACCCATCTACCACCCCTCGCACTTCTTCGGGTTATACTCGTCGGTCGCACCACAGTCCATAAACTCCCTCGAAGTATACACATCGGACTTCCCGCTTAAATACGGCGGACGCCTGTCCTCTATCACCGACATCCGCACAAAAGACGGAAGCATTGGAAAATTCGGCATCAGCAGCGAATTTACGCCACTGACACTCTCCGCGCGTGTTGAAATCCCGATCCACGAAGACAAAATCACCGCCTCCGCCAATATCCGAAAGTCAATCCTCGGCTGGGCGATGAAAGCACTCGACATGGACGGCGACTTCAACTTCTACGACATCCACAGCAAAATCCACTTCAAAATCTCGCCCAAAGACCGCATATACATCTCCATCTTCAACGGAAACGACTACTACTCGAACCTCGAGACCGGCAATAACTACGCCGTGACATGGAACAACATCGCCGCCACAATACGCCACTACCACATCCTCGGAGCGCGCCACTACATGAACCAGTCCGCATACTTCGGCCAATACCGCTACCTCATTTTCACAAACGACGACCACTCTAACTACTGGAACACGCGAATCGGCAACATGGCGTACAAAGCCGACTTCGTATGGGAGCCGACACCGAAAATCACCATCCGATACGGCACAGAATACTCGTACCACATCTTCATACCCGCCACACTGTACATCGACAATAAGAAATCCAACAGCGGACTGCTCACCGGCAACGCCGACGAAATCGTTGCATACGCCGGCGGCGAAATCCAGGCTACGGAAAAAATCGCGATAAAACTCGGCGCGAGGTTCTCCCTCTGGCAAAACTACGGCCCGGCAAAAAGCTTCTACCTCAACAAGACAATCCAAAAATGGGACACGACGTCATACGGCCACGGAAAATTCAACGACCACAAGCGCATCGAGCCACGCGCAGCCATTGTCTTCAAGCCCACGCCGAGCATCGACCTCAAAGTTTCCCTCGAACACAACATCCAGTACCTCCACATGTTGAGCAACTCCATCAGCCCCTTCACCACGCTCGACCTTTGGATTCCGAGCGGCAACTACTTCAAGCCGCAGGAAGTCACCGCGACTACCGTCAGCGCGTCATTCAGGCTCGGCGACCTGACGTTGACATCATGCGGATACTACAAGTTTTTCCAGAACATCACAGAATACCGCCTCCACGCCAACATGCTGATGAACCGAACAATCGAAAACGAGTTCTACCTCGGCAAGGCCAAGAGCATTGGATTCGAGCTCTCCGCCGAAAAGAACGTTGGAAAGATGCGCATGAAAGCTAACTACACCTACACATACTCCCACAAGCTTACCCCGGAACTCTACCGCTACGAATACATACCCGACAACAACATCCCCCACTGCGTCCACCTGATGTCGAGCTACAACCTCACGCCGAGGCTCGCCGCGAAAGTGGACTGGAACTTCAACTCGGGAATACCGTACACAAAGCCGATCGGTTTCTACTACTACGGCGACCAAAAAATCCCATACTACGGCTCGCGAAACAATGCGCGGCTGCCTAACTACCACAAACTTAACATGGCTGTCGAATACTCATTCCGCAAACCCGAAATAAAGCACTTCGCACATAAAATCTCACTATCCGTCTATAACATCTATAACCGGAAGAACTACGTCTTAGTATCATACAACAAAATCCCCACCGCAGACGGCAAATACATGATACCGTCCGACATCTCGAAGGACAACGCCCTCGTCCCGACCGGAATGTCGCTGCCCGGCACACTCGTCATGCTTAGCTACAGAGTACAATATCAACGGTAAAACAAAAAAATCAATAAAAATTTAAAATTAGTTCACATATTTTATTTACTTTTGTCGTCGAAAATACACTTAAAAAATCACTGTCACTTTATGAATTATCTAAAAATCGTGCCCCTCTGCCTTGCAGTTGGAATGTTATACTCGACACAGAAAGTATGGGCATCACGAATTGTTGAATCAATCCAACAGCAAGCCACCGTCAAGGGACACGTCTCGGACATTAACGGAGACCCTATCGTCGGCGCGACGGTGTACGTCAAAGGCACAACACAAGGCAATATCAGCGACATGGACGGTAACTACGTAATCCCCGTCAACGCAGAAGGCACATTAGTAATTTCATACGTCGGGTTCGTGACCCAAGAACTATACTTCGCGCCAGGACAGACAGTCAACGTCACCCTCATCGAGGACGACAAACAGATTGAAGAAGTGGTCGTCGTCGGCTACGGCGTACAGGTGAAGTCGGACATCACAGGCTCTGTAGTCTCCGTTGACAAGGAGCGCATCTCAAAACTGCCGGTCACAAACGCAATGCAAGCCGTACAAGGCTCGGCGGCCGGCGTGACTGTGACACAAGGCTCGTCGATTCCTGGCGACTCCCCATCGACGCTCATCAGGGGGCGCAACTCCATAAACGCCGGGACAGGGCCATACATCGTTGTGGACGGCATTCCAATCAGCAAATCCGGCGGCTCGCTTAACGACATCAACCCCGCAGACATCGAATCCATAGAAATCCTGAAAGACGCCTCCGCGACCGCAATCTACGGCACAAACGGTGCCAATGGCGTAATCCTCGTCACCACAAAACACGGCAAGGACGGCCAGCCAAAAATCACATACAACGGATACTTTGGCATGGAATACTTCTCTAACAAACTCGAATTTTGCGACGGCGCCCAAATCACCCAACGCTACAAGGACTATGTCGCCCAGAACCCCGGCGAGACAATGTTCAACGACTTTGTCAAGAACGAAGCCGAAGCCGCCAACCAAGCCAAAGGCACAGAATACGACTGGGTTTACGACATTGCGTCACAGACCGGCATAATCCAAAACCACAACGTCACAGTAAGCGGCGGCTCGGACAACATCCACTACTACATCTCCGGCGACTATCTTGACCAAAAAGGCATACTGAAAGGCTATAACTACAGGCGTGCCTCCATCCGCACCAACATCGACGCCAACGTCACCGACTACCTCAAAATAGGCACAAACTCATACATCGTCTCCCACAACAGGGACGGCGGCCGCGTCAACTTCCTCATGGCGGAGGCGATGAGCCCATACGGAAAACTATACGAAGACGACGGCTCGTACTGCATATACCCGATGTCGGACGAAAAGCTCTTCTTCAACCCCATGCAGAACGTCAACGAAGACCATGAACGACGCTCCTGGAACGTCAACCTGAACGGATTCCTCGACCTCAACTTCGGAAAAATTGCATACTTCCTTAACGGACTCCACTACAAACTTAACTTCGGCTACGCGTTCATCCCGGAACGCAGCTCCTACTTTGTCGGCAAGGAACAGAACAACAATAATGGCGGCTACGGCAATATCTACAACGCCGAGACCCAAAGCTACACCGCCGAGAATATCCTGAGCTACACAAAGGACATCGCCAAGAACCACTTCGACATAACCCTCCTCTACGCATCAAGCGGCAGAAAATACCACAACAGCACAGCCGCCGGAGAGAAGTTCATCAACGAAGACCTCCTTTGGCACAACCTCGGCAGCGCGGAGACACAGACCTCGTCCTCATATTCTGACGAATACCACACAGTGTCCCAAATGGGACGACTTAACTACTCATACGCCAGCCGCTACTTGTTGACGCTCACAGTCAGGAGGGACGGCTCGTCAGTATTCGGCACGGACAACAAGTTCGGCGTATTCCCATCGGCGGCCATAGGCTGGAACATATCTAACGAAGGATTTGCCGAGAACTGGCGCAAAGTCCTCAACAACCTCAAACTCAGGCTCTCTTACGGCAAATCCGGCAACGAGGCCATCTCCGTATACCGCACAATCGGCAAGATGGACAACGGCCTCCTCGCAATGGCTGGCAAACCCGTCGCGGCAATCTGGGCAAGGACAGAAATGGGCAACTCGGGTTTGACATGGGAGACCACAAAGACCGCCAACATCGGTATCGACTTCGGACTTTACAATGACCGCTTCACTGGCTCATTCGACTTCTACAACGCCCGAACCACAGACCTGCTCCTTAACCGCAACCTGCCTAAAATCTCCGGCTACAACAACGTGATGACCAACATGGGCGAGACTAAAAATACCGGCATCGAGTTCTCCCTCACCACCCGCAACATTTCCAAGCCTTACTTCCAATGGCTGACGACGCTCGTATTCTCCCACAACAAAAACGAGATTGTGGATCTGTACGGCGACGGGAAAGACGACATCGGCAACCTTTGGTTCATCGGACAGCCCATCAGCATCATCTACGACTACGAGATGGAAGGCATCTGGCAACAGGCTGAAATCGACCGTGGCGACCACCTGACACAAGACCCGGAGGCGAAGGCCGGCGACGTAAAGCTCAAGGACCAGAACGGCGACGGCAAAATCACACCCGAGGAAGACAAGGTCATCCAAGGACAGACAACGCCAAAATGGACTGCCGGACTTACAAACACATTCACATACAAAGGCTTCTCATTGTCCATTTTCCTCACCACAGTCCAAGGCGTGACGCGCAACAATCCGCTCCTTGCGGCCGCGTCCGACGAGATGGGACGCAGGAACTTCACCACCGAAATCGGATACTGGACACCTGAAAACCAAAGCAACGAGTACCGCTCGCTCTCCAAGACTTCAAACAGGCTCAACTATGGATACCCTTGCAAAGCCAACTACACCCGGATCAAGGACATAACCTTCAGCTACACATTCTCCCAGCGGCTCGCCAACGCCATGAGGCTTAACGGCGTGACGGTATATGTCACCGCCAAGAACCTCGCCACATTCACAGACTGGATTGGATGGGACCCCGAAGCCGACATCGCGCAGCGCGGTTACGGCGGCTATGAAGACAACTACCCGATGACAAAGAGCGTGATTTTCGGCCTTAACATATCATTCTAACGACCATTAAAAATGAAAACGATGAAAAAATCAATATACCTTGCTGCCGCGCTGTGCTTAGGCTCATGCAGCGACAGCTACTTGGACGAAAAGATGTACTCGTCATACGGCACGGAAGTCGACGACATCCAGGCAAAAATCATCGGTCTGCACTACACATACGCCTCGCTTTGGGGCAGGTCTGACCCGCAGGGATTCACTGGAATATTCCAGGACGGAACTGACGTCGGCGCGCCGGGCGATGTCGAGGGTTCGGAAGTGCCATTCTACCAGTACGGCTCGCTCAACTCTGAAAGCCGTGGCGTTCAGATTCTGTGGGAGTCGCTCTACAAGATTATAAACAACGCCAACATCATCATAAACGCCCCAAACGCCAAACCCGAGGAAAAGGCGGAAGCCGAATTTTTCCGCGCATACTCGTACAACATGCTTGTCACATTTTGGGGCGACGTGCCGCTGATTACAGAGAGCGCGACATCGCCAAGGACAGACTACACGCGGGACGCTGTATCAAAAATCGACGTCCTCATCTTCGCCGACCTCAACGATGCCGTGAAAAACCTTCCCGATGTCTACCAAACCGCCACGGAAAACCGCATTAACAAGAATTGCGCGCGAATCCTGGCAGGTGAGGCGTTTCTGAGGATGGACAAGAACACCGAAGCCGAGTCAATGGTCTCCGACATCATCGAAAGCGGCAAATACGCACTGATTCAGGAGCGTTACGGCAACTTCCTTGCTGACAATGGCGACTACTACTCCGACATGTTCCGCTGGGGGAACCAGCGCAGGAGCCAAGGAAACACCGAAGGCATTTGGATTTTCCAGATGGAATATAACAACACCGTCCCAGGCGGCACAATCGACGCGCCGCAACAACGCCGCAACTATGTCGCCGCATTCCACAAAATCAACGGCATGGTCAACGCCGACTCCCTCGGTGGCCGTGGCAATGGCCGCCTCCGCCTCAGCAACTACGTCAAATATGGCATCTACGAAGAAGGCGACGTCAGGAACTCGAACCACAACATCCGCCGCAACATCTACTACAACAAGCCCGACTTCGAGGACGACATTTGGATTGACGACAAAGGCTTCAAGGTCGAGGAAATCACTGCCGGCGCCACTAAAATCCACGTCAAGACCGGCGACTTGGTCCATATCAGCACGAACGACACCTTGGCTGTGATGTACCCCCACACGACAAAATGGGGCGGCTACGACGTAAACGACGACTTTGGCTGGGCGCTTGTAAAGGACTGGCCGCTTATGCGGCTTGCGGACGCATACCTGCTGAGAGCCGAGGCGCGCGTCAAGCTTGGCAACACGCAAGGCGCAGCCGACGACATCAACGTCCTCCGCGACCGCGCTTTCAAGACAATCCGCGCAGAAAAGGGCGACCCGACCATTGGCAAAGTCACCGCAGCGCAAATGGACATGGACTTTGTCCTTGACGAGCGAATCCGCGAACTTGTCGGCGAAGAAAACCGCCGCTACACCCTCTGCCGCACAAAGAAACTTGCAGAGCGCGTGAAGATGATGATGACGGACAAGTGGACGGAGGCCGTCGCCGAAAAGAAAATAACCGGCTTTGACGAGAACGTCCACACCCTCCTGCCCATCCCGCTGTCCGAAATCCAACTCAACAAGGACGCGACCCTCCAGCAAAACCCGGGGTATAAATAACCGGCCCAAGTTTTTTTATTATATTTCATGCTTGTTATTCACAAAAATATCCTTACCTTTGTGGAAAATTTACAAAAGAAATGGATAGCACAAGACAAAATAAAGTAAGCAGGCTGGTGCAAAAAGAAACAGCGAACTACTTCCTGTTCCATGCCACAGAGTTCCCGGGCGCAATGGTGTCTGTAACGGACGTGACCGTAACCCCGGACCTCGCCGAAGCAAGGCTCTACGTGTCGATTTTCCCGGCCGACAAGCGCAAAGGGACACTCGCCCTTATTAATCAGAAAAACAAGGACATACGATATGCCATTGGCAAGGAGATGCGCCATCAGCTGAGGATTATCCCGGCGTTGAACTTCATGCTCGACGAGTCGCTCGACCGCGCGGAACGCATCAACGAACTCCTCGAAAAGGCAAAACGTCCCCACTCCACCGACCCTCAACCTCCAACCGAAGATCAACAATAGCCATGAAGTACGATCCCGTTAAAAAGTTCCTCGGCAATATCTTCAACAAGGCGGCATGGATGCGCAAATTGTTCTACAAGCTGCTCGACCTGTTGCTGCTGAGGGCGTGGTACATTAAGCGCGAGATAAAGTCGCTATATAAAAACCGCCGTACAGAGCCTGTGGCGATGCTCGACGCAGGCAGCGGATACGGTCAATACGACTTTTTCGTGTCGTCGTACCTGAAAAGATCCCAAATCCTCGGCGTAGACGTCAAGCAGGAACAAATAGACGACTGCAACCAGTTCTTCACCAAAATCGGGCGCGGCGACCGCGTGAAATTCGAGTATGCCGACCTGACAGAGTTTGTGCGCGAGGACAGCTACGACCTCGTGTTGTCCGTGGACGTAATGGAACACATCCTGGAAGACGAAAAAGTGTTCGACAACCTATGCCGCTCGATTAAGAAAGGCGGCGTGCTGCTTATCTCCACGCCGTCCGACCAAGGCGGCTCAGACGTACACGACGAAGACGAACACTCGTTCATCGACGAGCATGTGCGCGACGGATATAACATCGACGACATCAGCCGCAAGCTCAAGGACGCAGGATTCTCGGACATCGACGCAAAATACTCATACGGCACGCCCGGCTCGATAGCATGGACACTGACGATGAAATGGCCGATAATAATGGTCAACGCATCGAAACTCCTGTTCCTGCTGCTGATACCGTACTACATCGTGGTCTACCCGTTTGCGTTCCTGCTAAACTGGATTGACACAATCACAAAACACGACGCCGGCACGGGACTTATCGTCAAGGCCGTGAAATAACCATATCATCCTTACTCCCAACACAAAACACAGTGGACCTGCCGTTGCACATAGCGCGCCGATATATCTTCTCGCGCCGCCTGAGCTTGGTGAACGTCATTACATTCATCTCGATGCTCGGCGTTGCAGGGATGTCGGCGGCATTAGTGGTCATACTGTCTGTTTTTAACGGCTTCGACTCGCTCATCAGCTCGATGGTCAACCAGTTCGACCCCGACCTCAAAGTCACCCCCGCAAAAGGCAAGACAATGATTCTCGACTCGCACAAACGCAGTCAGCTGGGCTCGATAGAAGGCGTGGAGGCTGTGGCGTATACAATAGAAGAAACGGCACTCTTCCAGTACGACAACTACCAGTACATCGCCACACTCAAAGGCGTAGACGACTCGTATGCGAAGGTGTGCGACATACCCGCCACGGTCTTCCTCGGCGAATACCTCCTGCAAGACACATCGGGAGTGCCATTCGCTGTGCTCGGCGCGGACATCGCCGCAAGCCTGTGGGTACAGACTAACGGACTCACACCGATGAAAGTCTACGCCCCGCTTCGAAACGCAAAAGCGGCCATCTCCCCCGCAGAAGCATTCGCCAAAGGAAACGTAATGCCATCTGGAATATTCCACATCCACCAGGACTTTGACAACAAGTACGTCATCGCGCCACTGAGCTTTGCGAAGAGCCTCATGGAACTTGAAAACGACGAATATTCGGCAGTGGAAATCCGCGTATCTAACGGCAGAGCAGGGACTGTGGCAAGTAAAATAAAAGACCTTCTCGGCGACGGCTACGTCGTGAAAGACCGCTACCAGCAACAGGACACACTCTACAAAATCATGCAGTCCGAGAAACTGTCGATTTTCGTGATGCTGACGTTCATCATCATCATCGCCTCGTTCAACATCGTCGGCGCGTTGGCGATGCTCGTCATCGACAAGAAAGGCGACATCGCCACGCTGTCACACTTAGGGGCTGACGGCACATTCCTGCGCAGGATTTTCGTCAAGACCGGCCACCTTATCACCGTCACCGGCGCCGTCGTGGGGATTGTGCTGGGACTCTTAGTATGTTGGCTACAGATGGAGTTCCAACTCCTCAAATTCCCCGAAGGCTCGTACATAATCGACGCTTACCCAGTGGAAATCAGAATGTTGGACATTGTGGCTACGGCAGTAGTCGTTACGGTTATCGGATTTCTCGCGACCATAATCCCGACACGAAACATCAAGATTTGAAAAAGATTGACAACCGTTGAAAAAAAATTCAAAAAATATAACCAAAATAAAAAAAATATCCTAAATTTGCACCGTGCTTGAATTGCAAACAGCAAACACACATTATATAATATTTACTTAACTAATAACCAAATGAAAGCAATTTCAAAATTCATGCTCGGCCTCATGGCCATCGTGATGATGCTCGGAATGAGCGTATCGATTCAGAGCTGCGGCGGTGCGACTGCATCGGCACTCGCAAGCGCGTACAACAAGAACTGCCCCATCGACATGGGCAACGGCGCAACCCTTACAAAAGTTGAGGCTGACGGCAACACAATCGTGTTCTCAATCAATGTTCCCGACGAGATTGGCGTAGAGGCAGTCCTCGCAAACTCTGACAAGGCCGCCATCGCATCAGCCCTCAAGAGCGGCGACCCCGACTTCGCAGAATCTTGCGCAACACTCGGCGTTAACGTCAAGTACGTCTACACAGACTCCGAGAACTCCGGCGAGGTGCTGATTACATCAGACATGCTCAAGTAAGAAAGCAATCCACAAGAAACACACCTCTAATCCCGCGACAAGACATCGCGGGATTTATTTTTTGATTCCAAAATGTAGGATTTTGCATTTTGTGGTTAAGAAAAAACTACTTACCTTTGCAGCGACAAAAAAATCAATGCGGACAGATTTGGTTTTGATTGCAACCGCTAAAAAAAATGCTAAAGCAATTCCCCTTACATTATCATCTCCCCATACACATTGATTTTTTTAATGACAGTTTACATTAATCATTAACAACAAAACACATTAAAAAACAATGTCACATTTCTTCACATCCGAATCGGTGTCGGAGGGACACCCCGACAAAGTGGCCGACCAGATTTCAGACGCGCTCCTCGACGAATTCCTGCGTCAGGACATTGAATCCAAAGTAGCCTGCGAAACATTCGTAACCACCGGCCTTGCCGTCCTGGGCGGCGAAGTAAAGACCGAGGCATACGTTGACGTGCAGCAGGTGGCACGCGACGTCATCAACCACATCGGCTACACCAAAGGCGAATACATGTTTGACGGCAACTCGTGCGGCGTAATCTCCGCCATCCACGGACAGAGCCAAGACATCAACCGTGGCGTGGAACGCGCCGACGCCGACAATCAGGGCGCGGGCGACCAGGGCATGATGTTTGGCTACGCGGTGCGCGAGACCGAAAGCCTGATGCCATACAGCATCGAACTCTCCCACAAACTCCTCATCGAGCTCGCCGCCATCCGCCGCGAAGGACACGAGATGAAGTACCTCCGCCCCGACTCAAAATCGCAGGTAACCATCGAATACGACGACAACAACAAGCCATTCCGCATCGACACAATCGTCCTGTCCACACAGCACGACGACTTCATCAAGCCTGCCAACAACACACCCGAAGCACAAGCCCTCGCCGACAACCAAATGGTGGACATCATAACCCACGATGTCCGCAACATACTCATACCGAGGCTCGTAGAAAAACTCTCCGACCGCGAGAAAAAACTCTTTGACACCGACTTCAAACTATTCGTGAACCCCACGGGCAAGTTTGTAATCGGCGGTCCCCACGGCGACACTGGCCTCACCGGTCGCAAAATCATCGTCGATACCTACGGCGGCAAGGGCGCACACGGCGGCGGCGCATTCTCGGGCAAAGACCCGTCCAAAGTGGACCGCTCGGCGGCATACGCCACACGCCACATCGCCAAAAACCTCGTTGCAGCAGGCGTTGCCGACGAAGTGCTCGTACAAGTGGCATACGCAATCGGCGTAGCGCAGCCCGTAGGCATCTACGTCAACACCTACGGCACAAAGAAAGTTGCCATCTCAGACGGCGAAATAGCGCAGAAGATTGCCAAAATCTTCGATCTCCGTCCCGCCGCCATCATCCGCCGCCTCAAACTCAAAAACCCAATCTTCCTTTCCACGGCAGCCTACGGACACTTTGGCCGTACTCCCTACACCAAAGACGTAAAACTCGTCGAAAACGGCAAAGAAACCACCAAATCCGTCGAATTTTTCACGTGGGAGAAGCTTGACTATGTCGACGTGCTTAAAAAGGAATTTGGACTATAATTCTGGCGTCAGGACAAGCGCATAAACACTGCACACATAATAAACACATAACACAAACGCACAATAAAAAAACGGACAGTCTCTTTAATCAGCGGCTGTCCGTTTTTTATGCGATTGTCCGTTTTTTATGCGATTTCACGCGGGGAAAAACATCTTTCGATTAATATTCCCACAAATCCTGCTCGAAGTTAAAAATCTGCTCCTTAATCCTTTCTGCTTCCAAGAGACATTCCTGCCCCTGGGCATACTCGGAGATAAGGCGGTTGTCATAGACGTTAGACTCGGCGTAGATATAACTTGAGAAGTACCTCTTCTGCATGATGTCCTCGAAGTTAAGGCGCGCAGCGTCGTTCTTGTTGTTAAAGCACTCCGCGTTAGAGAGAATCTTACGCGCCTCGGGGTAGTACACCCAGAAAGTCTTCTTCTGGAGCGGCTTCTCCTGATCCTCGTCCTCCGGGCGGTAGTAGATACGGATCGGGCAAATGCCGATGATGCGTACCTCCATGACAGAACGCTGCTTGTCGAAGAACCACAACTCCTTCATCAGGTACGACTTGATTTCGGAGCTTTGGTAACGGTTGTCGATGATTTTGGTGTCGATACTGCCGTCAAGGTTCTCGACCTCCATGGTCTGCTGGTTAGAACCCATGGCCTCGTGAACCTCCTTCTCGGTCAAGATTGTGCCGAACTCGTCGCCACCCGACTCATTATATGCGGTAAGGCCCTGGGTGTGGATGCCCTCGAGCAAAACGTCGATGAAACTCATACGTCCGTCCTGCGGCTCGGTGGGGTAATATAGATGGTGGTTAGCCCTCTCGGTGAGCTCGATACGCCTCCATATAATCTTCGACCACATCACGTCTGACTCCCTGACGTACTGATATGGTACAGGCTTTCTATTGATAGTGTGTATCTTCTCATACGGCAGACCGAGCAAGACCTGAGCGTGGGTCTCTACCGCATCTACACACTGCAATATGGCAGCCGCAGCCATCAGAAACAGAATTTTTTTCATAATTTTTATATCTATAAATGAGTAAACTACATAAACAAAGAGAGTTTTAATAAAACTGTCTGTATTATTAAAACTCTCTTTGTTATGAAATATTGTATCGATGGTACAATATTTTTTTTGTGTTAGTTTTCAGATGCGCTTATTTGAGCTTGAAGGCGATAGTACCGAGCGAACGGATAGAACCGTCAGGACCTTTAGCCTTTACGTCCTCGATATATACCTTGCCACCAGACTGAACCTTCTGGATAAGGCCCTTCTGCTGTGCAGTGAATGCGGCAGAGGTCGAAGGATAGTCTTCGGTGAAGCCCTTTACCGATGCGGATACCCTGAAGCTGATGACCGTGAACTTCATGTCGAAGTCGAAGTTTTCGAGTTCAGCCTTCACACCTGCCTGGGCTGCGAGCTGAGCCTTGGTGATTGTACCACCGCGCTTGTTAGCGGCATCGTTACCTACTGTAGCTACCGGGTCCGGCACACGCTTTACACGGAATTCCTTTGAACCGAGGGTCTTTGTCTGACCGTCAACAGTAGCTGTGACGTTGATGTTCACCTTGCCAGGAGCCTTTACCTGTGCAATGTAAGAACCTACCGCGCCAGCCTTGCTGATAGAGCCGCCGCCAGTCATGGAAACATTAAGTTTCTCAGCGGGAACGCCGGATGCAGTGATGTCAATCGGGTTAGGAACGCCGATGTAGAGAACGTTCATCTTGGTCGGTGAAACTGAGAGTGACGACTGACCAACTTCGTATTCGCTCTTGAAGGGGTATTCCTTGATTTCGCCGGTGCTCTTGTTCTTGAGTTTGATAACACCACCGAAAGACCTCTGGCCTACGGAGCTTGTGTTGCCGGTGAATACGCCAACGCCCTGGTTGACAGGAATTGCGGAACCGTTGACGAGAATGTCGGGGTTCTGTGTAGAGTCGTATGCAGCGATGAAGATTTCTGCCTTGTAGGGCTGTCCAACGAGGACGTAGCTTGACTTGGCGTTAACAACGGCCTTGATGGCGTTGAACTTCATGTCGGTCTTGCCAATCTGGCTCAAGAGGTAAGAGAGGACGCTGGACTCTGTGTTCCTTACGTCGGCCTGCATCTTTGTCATAAGGGTAAGAACGCCAGCAGCGGGAAGGTGCTCGAAGTTAGAAGCCGACCAGGGTATGATTTCGCCTTCGTCGTTCTGAGACTTCATAGGCTCGGTAGAAAGCATCTGCCTCAAGCTCTCCGCAAGGCTTTCCCTTGCTACCTTAGAAGCTTCGCTTGTATCGGACGTACCCTTGTTGATGATGTCGATAAGGAAGTCCCTGTAAGTGTTACGGCTCTGTTCGATAACTTCGCCTTGCTTTTTGGTGATGAAAATCTCGCCACCGACATTGTTGTCGTCTTTCTTAGAAACGAGGTCGTCGATGTCGACAAGCTTCGGGTCGGCAGCCTCCGGCATGTCGGCAGCCCACTTGTCGCGCAGGGCTTTTTCTATCCTGTTGTCAGTAGTAGTGTCCGAGAGATCGAACTTCTTTGTGTAGTCTGCGTCGTACACGCCTTCGAGTGTACCAACGAGAGCCAATTTATAGTGCTGAATTTCCTCGAAAGCCTTGTCAGCTTCGATAGCTACCTCGTCCGCAAGCTTTTTATACTTGGAAACACTTGCCGAGTCGTTGACCATTGCCTTTACGAACTCGTTCTGTGTTCCGTCGATAACGCCCTCGGTGATGCCGTTTGTCTTTCTCAAAGAGCCATCGACCATAGTGAACGCGGTAAGGATTTCAGCGGAAACGTTCAATGCCAAAAGCGCAGTGTAGAATAGGTACATCATACCTATCATCGCTTGCCTTGGGGTTTCTTTTCCTCCACTCATGTTATGCTATTATTAAAGATTGAATAAAAATTGATACATTGGTTACTGAAAATCCTGGCGTTGAGCCAAGGATGACGTTACTTACTTACGCCTTTACGTTCAATGCGGTGAGCATGTTGCCGTAAACGGTGTTGAGAGCCTGGAGGTTCTTGCCGAGTTTGTTAACTTCGGTAGCATAAACCTTCGCGCCTTGTACCGAATCTTTAAGTCCCTGGATAACAGAGTCGAAGTCGTTGAGTTGGAGCTCGAATACGCCGTTGATGGCGCCGAGGTTCTTATTGAGTTTGTTGATGTTGCTGCTGTACTCCTTGTTGCCGTCAGTGAGGGCTGAGAAGTCTACCTGGCCGAGCTTAGTGATCTGGCCCTGGACAGAGCCCATTGTGTTGGCCATGTCCTCAGCAGAGGAGTTGAACGAGGAGATTGCCGTAGAAGCAGCAGCGATATTGTCGGTGAATTGCTTGGAAGCGACAGCTGCGGAAGATACGGACGAGAGGTCTTTAACGTTCTCGTTGAAGTTGGCGAAGTTATTTCCGAGTTTTTCGAAGAAGTTCTTGCCGCCGGCTTTTTCGAGCATGTTGTCGAATGCAGCGAGCGAGTCGCCCGATGCGCCAGCCTTCTTAGAGCCGCCAGAAATTTCACCGCTGTAGAACAGCTGGTATCCAGAGTGGGTCTTGTCCAATGTTCCGTTAGGAGCGTCCACGGTGCAGATCGGGAGGTTCTCGCCACGCGCTTCTGCGTTCTCCTCGTCTTCCTCGGTGAACATGAGCTCAGGGAAGATGTTGTGCCAGTGGTACTCTACTGGAAGCGGAGCGAACGCTGTGATGGTGAAGATCATGGCCTCTGTGAGAAGGCCGACCATCAGCATGACAGACGCGCCGGGATAGTGCTGGATCTTGAACAATGCGCCGACGATTACGACAGCTGCACCCAAGGAGTTAACCTTCTGGAAAATGTTTTGGAATTTTCTGGTTTTGTTAAATGCTACCATAATTTTGCTTTTTAAAATAGTTATTTAATGAATTGTTTATTGTTCTACTCGGCACGCGGACTGGGTCACGCAATGCCCCTCAAATTTCAAAGGCTAAAAGTACACATAATTTATGAAACCAAAAAAACTTTAAGCGTTTTTTTTTAGTTTTTTTTAAGATTATGCTTTTTCCCCTTTTCAACAGCCGTATAATTGACTTTTACAGTGGCAGTTATAAGTTCCACAATGGCAAAAACAATCGCAACGCGACCAACTTTTTTAAGGTTAGCCGCATTGCGATATTGATATGGAGTATTATGAAATGTGCTTAGAAATTGCCATAATCCCAATCTGCTCCGGCGCTGCGTCCCATGTAGGACCTTACGCACCTGAATCCGATGTAACTTTTTGCTGTATCCTGATATTCGTATGTACGGGTTCCAACTTGGAGGTAGAATCCAACGTCCTTCCAGGAGCCGCCACGAACTACTTTCCTCTTCAATACCGGCGGGTCGTCTGCCATTGCGTTGTAGCTGTAGTCCGGGTTGAGGTCGTGGGTATAGCTGTATGCCGACTCGTCGAATGCGTTTGAGGTCCACTCTGCCACGTTGCCAGCCATGTCGTAGAGGCCGTACTCGTTGGGCGCGTATGTGGCGACTTCGATTGTCCTTGCCGCGCCGTCGTCTGCGTAGCGGCCACGGAGGGGCTTGAAGTTGGCGATGAAACAGCCGGAGTTGTTTCTTGTGTAGGGACCGCCCCAGGGGTACATCGAGAGTGCGAGTCCGCCACGTGCTGCGTATTCCCATTCAGCTTCGGTGGGGAGGCGGTACTGCTCGACCATGGGCTGGTGGTTGTTACGGAGATAGTTGTTAAGGTAGTCTGTACGCCAGATGCAGAAAGCTGTGGCCTGTTTCCAGTTGACACCTACGACGGGGTAGTTGTCGAATGCGACGTGCCAGAAGTACTTCCTCGCCATCGGCTCGTTGTAGGAGTATGTGTAGTCGCTCATCCATACGAGCGTGTCGGGATATACATTAATGCGGCCATCCATGATGAAGGAACGGCGGTCCTGGATCGGAACTACGTTGCCTTTTGCGTCGATTACTGTACCTTCGTACTTACCGCCGGTGAAGTCTTCGTTGAAGTTGTAGCGGTTTTCCTTGAGGGCTGCCTGCTTGAGGTCTACCCAGTAGTAGTCGTAGATGAGTTTGCGGGTGTCGATTTCCTGGAGTTTGTTAAAACGCTCTTCCTTTATGAGGTAGAGGTCTTTTATAGCGTCCGAAATCGCCTGGCGTTCCTCGCCTTTTCCCGACTTGTCCCAAACTTTGTTGCGGTTTTCCCAGTTGAGCCAGCAGGTCTTGGGGTTGTTGGGGTCGTACTCGTTAAGGTCGACCTTGTCTTCGTCGACGTGCATCGAGAACATATTGCCACCCTTAGAATCCTCGCCGACGCCCGCTATGAGGCACATGCGCATTGCGATAGAGTCCCTGACCCACTCGACGAACTGACGGTACTCGTTGTTAGTGATTTCTGTGTCGTCCATCCAGAAGGGGTCGACTGTGACCGTCTTGGACTGTGCAGTCATCGAGAAAGGCACGTCCTGGTCGTTAGGTCCCATGTTGTAGCTGCCCTGCGGGATGAATACCATTCCGTATGGGTCAGATTCGACGTAGTTTGTGGGGCGGTTTCCCGCGCCTACGAGCTCGCCGTTTGCTCCTTTTTTGCAGGCGCCCAGGAGAAGGATTCCTGATGCCGCCGCGATAAACATAATCTTTTTCATAATACTCATATATTTTCCGAATTGTTTTTTACTCATTTTCCTACAGGAACCTTACGCTTCTGACTTTCTGCGCGGGCTTGTTGCGCTCCGGCATGAAACTGTATCCTAAGACAAATTCCATAGACCCTGAACTGCTTTTGCTGAGCTTCGAAATTCCGATTTCGTAGGCGATCCCGACTTTTATGTCGCTCATTATCGTAAGTCCGGCAAGCAGCGTAAGTGCATCGCTGTTTCTATAAGTAACGCCACCCCATGCTTTTTTATTGTACAAAACATTAATATTTATGTCAGTTTGCATCGTTTTTCCGTCTGACATCAAAATTATTGATGGTGTCAAATCAAATAACGTATTTGGCAAATTAATATTGTACGAACCGGCAAAATAATAATGTCTTGCCAAGTAAGTTTCTCCATCTTCGGAAAAATCGAGTTTTGGCTCGGCGAGGTGCGTCGACGAGAATCCGACGGTCAACCCCTTGATATTGTAGTAGATGCCGGCGCCAAGGTCGAATATCATCTTCCTTGACTTTCCTTCGAAGATAGCCTCGTGCTGGTCGGGGAACTGCCAGTCGCCTTCGATGTTTTTGTTGAACAGACCGGCGTCGACGCCTATCGACAACACGCCCGTGCCCGCCTGGATATGGTGGGCGTAGGCGAGTTTTGCGTTGAAATTTTTTTCAAAGCCGATATTGTCGCTCGTGATTACTGCGCCTACCCCACCCTGCACACCGGCAAACCTTACCGGCGCGTCGACACACAGGTTGGCGGTCTTTGGCGCGCCTTCCATGCCCATCCACTGGTTTCGGTACACGAGCACGCCGTTTATCGCGCCTTCCGCGCCGCAGTACGCCGGATTGTAGGAAACCGGATTGAACATGAAGTGGCTGTAGTGCGGATCCTGCTGCGCAATGGCCGATGTGGTCATCAAAGCCGCGAATATAGCTGCCAAAATTTTTTTCATGTCATAGTGGCTTTTTAATTGTTAAACACTATATTTAATAGTATATTGGATTACTTCTTTTTCGTAGTCTTCGATGTGGCTTTCTTGGCGGCTTCTTTCTCCGGGTCGACACCTGCAATCTTAAGGCAGTCGGCCTCGGTGAGCGTTGTCGGGTCGGTCTGCGAAGATATTTTGTAATACTTTCGCTTGTACCATACCGTCGGGTGTCCCCATCTGTCGCGGACGACTTTGAGATTGTCGCTGAACTCGCGGATGAGGTTCTTGGAGTCCTTCTCGGCCTTCTCCTTGATGAGCTCGATGCAACGCTCGTATGTCACTGTCATCGGGTCGTCGGTCTTCTTAAGCGACACAAATTTTCCGTTGAACGACACATACGGGCCGAAGCGTCCAACTGCGACTTTCATAACCTTGCCTTCGTACTCGCCGACTGTGCGCGGGAGTTCGAGCAGTTTAAGAGCCTGTTGGAGCGTGATTGTCTCGACGCTGTAGGGCTTCAGGATAGAAGCGTAGCGCGGCTTGTCGGGGTCGTCGTTCTCGCCGAGCTGTACCATGGGGCCGAAACGTCCAACGCGAGCATAGACATTCTTGCCAGTGGCGGGGTCAGTGCCGAGGAGTTGTCCACCGAGTTCATTGTCAAGGAGTTTAAGAGCGTCGTCAAGCGTTATTGCCTCGATGTGCTGATCCTTGCGCAGGCTTGCGAATACAGGCTTTGCGCCCTCGGAGTCGTCGGTTTCGCCGAGCTGCACGATAGGTCCGAAACGTCCAATCCTGACCAAAACGACTTTGCCGGAATTTGGGTCTGTGCCGAGTATGCGCTCGCCCGAAGAACGCTCGCCTTCCTCAATGCTCTTTTGTGTGGTCTGGTGGAACGGCGTGTAGAAATCCCGGAGCATCTTGTTCCACTCGAGGTCGCCGGAGGCAATATCGTCAAAATACTTCTCCACAGTCGCTGTGAAGTTGTAGTCCATGATGTCGGTGAAATGTTTTGAAAGGAAGTCGGTGACGACCATGGCGATGTCGGTGCAGAACAGTTTGTTCTTCTCGCTGCCGGTGTTCTCGGTCTTTACCTGACGCTTAATCTTGCCGTCACGGAGCTGGAGGCTGATATACTGCCGCTCAACGCCCGGCCGGTCTTCCTTAATGACATATCCACGTTTTATAATTGTAGTGATAATGGGCGCGTATGTTGACGGGCGTCCGATGCCGAGTTCCTCAAGGCGTTTGACAAGGCTTGCCTCGGTATAACGCGGGTTTGGACGTGTAAAACGCTGGTTGACTTCGAGCTGGTCAAGCGTGAGGCTGTCGCCCGTGCTGACCGACGGGAGAAGCTGGTCGTCCTTGGCAGTCTCATCGTCTGTGCCCTCTGAATATACCTTCAGGAAGCCGTCAAACTTGACAACCTCGCCCGATGCCGCAAACTGTTCCTTGCAGCTCTCAGCCTCGATCTTGACGTTTGTGCGCTCTGTCACTGCGTCTGACATCTGCGATGCGAGCGTGCGCTTGAGGATTATTTCATAAAGGCGTTGCTCGTCCCACTTTTGGCTTACGACAGTCCTCATTGTGGTCGGACGAATGGCCTCGTGAGCCTCCTGCGCACCTTTTGATTTAGTCTTGAACTGGCGTGGCTTCGAATATTCCGCGCCGTATTCCTTAGTGATGAAGTCCTTGCAGTTATTGACACACAGCGACGAGAGGTTTGTGCTGTCGGTACGCATGTATGTTATATAACCCTCTTCGTACAAAGTCTGCGCGAGCGACATGGTCTGGCTGACAGAGAAGCCAAGTTTTCGGCTGGCCTCCTGCTGAAGGGTAGAGGTCGTGAAAGGTGGCGCGGGAGTGCGCTTGCCGGGCTTTGTCTCGACGGACTTTACTATGAACTTGCTGCCATCGCACTTTTCGAGGAGCGACTTGGCAGACTGTTCGTCGTCGAGTTTTCCAAGGTATTCGGCCTTGAACGAGCCGCCATTAGCGTTAGGTGCGACGAAATTCGCCACGCCCTTGAAACTTGCCGTAGATACGAAGTTAAGGATTTCCCTCTCGCGCTCTACGACGAGCCTTACGGCGACGCTCTGCACACGCCCTGCGCTCAGGTTGCTCTTGACTTTTTTCCAAAGTACTTCGCTGAGCTCGAAGCCCACGAGACGGTCAAGTATTCGCCTTGCCTGCTGCGCGTTGACAAGGTTGATGTCGATGGTACGCGGATTCTTTACGGCCTCGTCAATGGCCTTCTTTGTAATCTCATGAAAGACGATGCGTTTAGTGGTGGCGACGGGCAGCTTAAGCGTCACGGCAAGATGCCATGCGATAGCCTCCCCCTCGCGGTCCTCATCGGATGCAAGCCAAACGGTCTTCGCAGCTTTAACGTCTTTACGCAGTTCGGCAACTACCGACTTCTTGTCGGCGTCGATTTCATACTGGGGCTCGAAATCATGCTCGATGTCGATGCCATAGTTCTTCTTCGCAAGGTCACGGATATGCCCAAAACTCGGCTTTACGAGATAGTCGCTGCCCAAGAGTTTGGCAATGGTCTTGGCCTTGGCCGGTGACTCCACAATCACTAAGTTTGATGCCATTTTTATATCAATTCAGTAGTTTTAAGTTTCCGGTAACAGTGCCGGAAGCCAATTTTTCGGACTGCAAAGTAACAAAATTTACTGCCTATTGACAAATTTTTTTTTTGCCGATTGTGTTTTTTGACAATAAAATATTAATTTTGCACCATCCAACTGACTATTTTTATTACTATTTGACGATGGAACTTAGTAAAAGGACTCAACGAAATTTTTTCATTGTATTATGGGTGGCGTTTGCCATACCGGTGATGGCAGCATTCGTGATATTCTACCAAATCGCGAACCACAAACTCGGCGAAATACCTGACTTTGAGGAACTTGAAAACCCAAAAAGCAGCCTGGCATCCCAAATTATGTCGTATGACGGCGTGATTTTGGGCAAGTTCTACAAGGAAAACCGCACCACGAAAGGACGTTTCGACCCCATACCGCCCAACGTAAAGGCCGCGCTCCTCGCCACAGAGGACATCAGGTTCTACGACCACGCCGGAATCGACCTGACCGCGCTTTTCCGCGTAGCGAAGGGACTTATTTTTGGTGGCTCGACGAGCGGCGGCTCGACAGTCACACAGCAATTGGCAAAGAACCTGTACAAACTTCGCGGCGAGGACGTCAACATCCGCAACCGCAAGACCACTGAAAAAATCGTCCTCAAGCTCCAGGAATGGGTGACGGCAGTTCTGCTCGAAAAGCGGTACTGCAAGGAGGAGATAATGAGCATGTACCTCAACACTGTCACCTACGGACACAACACATTCGGCATCGAGGCAGCCGCGAAGACATTTTTCGCCAAGGACCCCGTTAACCTCAAACTTGAAGAAGCGTCGGTACTCGTCGGCGTGCTCCAAGCCCCATCGCGCTACAGCCCAAAGTCACACCCCGACCGCTCGAAGAAACGCCGCAATATTGTCCTGAGCCAAATAGAAAAATACCAGCCGAAAATCCACGAGCTGATAAGCAATGACCGACGCAACGACGCATCCATATACACCATGCGTTCCCACGCCGAACTCGAACAGTTGAAAGCCAAGGACATCGAGCTCCACTTCAGCATGGACACCCACACAGAGGGCTATGCGCCATACTTCCGCGAGTTCCTCCGCCTGTTCATATCAGCCAAAAAGCCCGACCGCGCCAACTACGCATCATGGCAGGGCGACGTATATTCCGAAGACTCGCTCCTGTGGGAGGCCAACCCGCTCTATGGCTGGTGCAACAAGAACACAAAGCCAAACGGCGAATACTACAACATCTACAACGACGGCCTCATCATACAGACCACCATCGACTCGCGGATGCAGAAATATGCCGAAGAAGCCGTCGTCGAACACATGGGCAAGGGCTTTAAAGTCGGCACATTCAAATACGACGCCTTGCAGACGCTTTTTGAAAAGTCAGAACTCAAGAAACACAAGAAAATGACCTTCGGCGGACGCGAGTTCGACCGGCCGTTCAGCGCGAGGATTTCGGAGGCGCAGACCCTCCAAATCATCAACCAGGCCGTCAAGCGCAGCGAGCGTTGGCGCATCGGCAAGAATGTCAACAAACTCGACTCGGCGACCATCATCAAAGAGTTCCTTAAGCCAGTGCCGATGACAGTATTCTCATGGCAGCACCCCGAGGGCATCGACACAGTAATGACACCGATGGACTCCATACTGTACTACAAGAAATTCCTGCGGTGCGGCATGATGAGCATGGAACCCGGCACAGGCTACGTGCGCGCATACGTCGGCGGCATAAACTACAAGTACTTCCAATACGACCACGTAAGCCTTGGCCGCCGACAGGTAGGCTCCACATTCAAGCCATTCGTGTACGCCGGAATGTTCCTTAACCGCCACGACATCACGCCCGACCATAAGCTTGCTAACGTAGAATACTCCTTCGACAACCCGGGCGGCGTACCGCCGGTATACACGCCGAGGTTCTCCAAGAGTTCCCAGGACGGCAAGATGATCACGCTCAAGAAAGGACTTGCGCTCTCCCTCAACCAAATCTCGGGATGGTGCATGAAAAGCGTCAGCCCCACGGCGGTCGTGCAGCTCGTGCACCGCATGGGCATAATCTCGCCGATAGAAAACGTCCCCTCGATATGCGTCGGCGCGTGCGAGCTTAAAATCCGCGAAATGGTCGCGGCATACTGCGCCTTCGCCAACAAAGGACAGTCGACGACGCCTGTGTTCGTCACCAAAATCATCGACAAGAACAACAACGAAGTCGCCACATTCAACACCGTCCACAAAGAGGCGATGAACGAAATCGTGGCATATAAAATGGTCGAGATGCTGCGCGGCGTAGTCCACGGCGGCACCGCCGGACGACTTGTAATGGGCAATGTATTCGGCTTAAAAGGCGACATCGGCGGCAAGACCGGCACGACAAACCTATGCGCCGACGGATGGTTCATGGGCATAACGCCAAACCTTGTGACAGGCGTATGGACCGGCGGCGAGGACCGCTCGGTGCAGTTCTCAAACGGCGAACTCGGCCAAGGCTCGCGCATGGCGCTGCCAGTATGGGGACTGTACATGAAGAAAATCTCCGAAGACGAGAACCTCTCCAAGGTGTACAACGAAGCACTTAAATTCGCCGTGCCCGAGGACTACAGCGACTACGAGAACCGCGAAAAGCTTTCGGAAGGAAAGACAATAGAAAACTCAGTAGACCTCGACGAGTTCAACGAATACATCGAGGATTAGCCACATAACACGACGATAATGACCAAAGCCGCCACCACGATAATGACAGCCGCACTGCTCACAGCGGCTACATCGTGCGTCCACGAGTTCCCGTTCAACCAGGGCGACGTGGACAGCGGCACAGTGGTCGTGGAGGGCTACATAACCAACGAGTACAAACGCCACACCGTCAGGCTCTCACGGCTCAACTCCTACTCCGACACAATAATTAACGCCATCAAAGGCGCATTTGTGGTCGTGACCTCCGGCACAAACACATATTTCTACCGAGAAACGGACGACGGGCTGTACGAATCGGACGAATATTTTGTCGGCGTTGCGGATAATGTATACTACCTCCACATCGAACTCGCCGACTCGGTCGTATTGTCCGCAGAATCCACGATGCTGCCCGTCACGCCGCCCGACAAGATAACCTTCAACCGCCGCCCCGACGGCAATCTCTCAATAAGCCACATTGCGGAAAGTTTTGTCTCGGACAACCCAGCGAAATACCACCTCCAGTTATCATGGGAAGACCGCGAATCCCACACTCCACAATCCGCAAACATATACTACTACTCGCTGACCACCGTGGACATTGCACAACTATTCGCCCCGAAACTCACTGAAACTGCATTTCCACCCGGCACACAGATTGTAGAGCGCAAATACAGCGTCGAACCGGCATACGAGAACTACCTCCGCTCGCTACTTGCCGAAACCAGATGGTCAGGAGGCTACTTCGACGAGGCGCACGGAAACCTCCAACATCGAGCGTTCCCACCGTAAAAACCGCCGGATATTTTTCCGCAAACACAGTGTACATAGATACAATTTTTGCAAGGTAAAACTTACACATCACAAATCCTTCACCAACTTCCCCGCCAGCACGTCCCGCATCGCCTTTTCGCCGTCGGCGGCGAGGCGGTCGATGCGCTCGAGGTCGCCCGACATTTGCAACGGAAAATTGTCGTCTTCGCCGTAAGCATCTATCCTTGAGCATATTGTATCGACGGTGATATTGGCGATGTCGATTGCCGGGATGTAGATGGGACTTCCGCCGCCGTCGTTGCGAAGTTCGGCAAGAAGGCCGACATCTTGAAGGCGTTGAGCCGCGTGAAGAAAAAGTTTTTGCGAAATCTTCAATTCCTCGCTCCAAGTGGCGGCATCCTTGGGAGCGCCGGATTCAGCAAAATTTTTCACGATTTTGGTCATCAAAAGTATCGAAACCCGCTTCAAAAACCGCGTGCTGATGTTGCCGGCGGAAAGTTCCGTGGAATAATGGTTGACATTCTGGACCGAATACGCAATCATGCAACCCAACAGCACGATAATCCACGACACCTGAAGCCACAGCAAAAACAACGGCAACGCCGCAAAACTGCCATACACCGCGCCGTATTCCGAAACGCCCACCTGAAACGTAACGTAAATCCACTGCCACACCTGAAACGCCACGCCGGTAATCGTCCCCGCCACAAGAGCCGACTTGATGTTGACCTTGGTATTGGGCATTATCAGATACACGAGCGAAAACACCACAGCCATCAGCACATACGGCGCCACCTTGATAATCACCGTCAGGACAGGCGAAAGATAGTCGCTGAAATAGTCGGACAGTTTGGTGCGGACGAAGAACGTCGCGCTACTCGCAATAATCAACAGCACCGGCGTAAAAATCATCATCGTGCTGTAATCTGTAACCTTGCGCAGCATCGGGCGGTTTTGCTTGATGTTCCACATGTAGTTGAACGATTCCTCTACCTTGCTCAGCAACTCAAACACCGAATACATCAACATCACGATGCCGATGCCCGCAATGATGCCGCCCTTGGTGTTTTCGAGCATTGTTGACGAAAACGAGATGAGGTAGTCGGCGGTGTCGGGGTTGGCGGCAAAACTCTCGCGAATCATGTTTTCCACATAATCGTCGAAGCCGAAGCCCTTGGCAATCGCAAACGCCAGCGCGACTATCGGCACTATCGACAGCAATGTGAAGTACGTCAAAGCCGACGCACGGACGGCGCACTTGTTTTCCACAAAACCACGCACGGCGATGATGAGGATTTTCAAGATATAGAACGCGCCACGTTTGCGCGACGACATTTCCCTGTCGTCTGCCCGCCAGATGTCCTTGAAAATGAAATCCTTGGCGGCGTTATATCTATCTATTAACGTTGGCATGATGACAACAATTCATTTTTTCCCAAACAAATACACTCCTTCAAAATATTTATTGTCGCAACCGTTTATAAAGTCAAAATGCTCGATTACTATCATATAATCATTCTCCCGGTGCACCAATATTTGGTCAAGATGTTCGTAACGCAGCGAATCTTCCATAATCTTTTTCTTTATATCGTAATCCATCACGCACTTGTCGTCTGTGTAAACCTTGACGTGTCCGCTGCTGTAGTATTTTACCTCGAAATCTCTATAGAAAATCGGATATCCTTCAGTAGAAACACGATTGGTAACACTGTTGAGGTAAAAGTCCACATTTTCAAGATCCAATGTATCTTCTGTCTTAGGCGAAGGCATTTCCAAGTTGCCGTACTGCCTTAATATAGTGTCATGGCGGTCGAGGTAAGCCATTTCGCTTTTCATGGCATCCCAAGCGGCATTGAGCGTGCTATCCGCACTGATTAGGGACATATCTATGGAGCCTCTGCCCTTGAATTGCCCAGTTTCATGGTCTATCACACCGAGCATATCGGCGTGTTTCAAAAAGCGCGAATTCTGATTCCTGATGCCGATGCTGCGCGCCGAGATGGGCGGTATGCACGTGAAAATCACCATTACTGTCATCAACATCACGGTCATCAAATTGTAACGAGCGAGCCTTGGGATTTTCAACATCAACGGGAATATCGTCATCAACACATTGACTATCAACAGATAGACGCGCCATTCTGTGAGTCCGTATTCGTTGATGCGGTAGATAGTGCCCACCCACAACAGCACAATTGGCGCAATGGCGATGTAGGCAAAATTGTCATAAAACCAATTGAAATGGCTGTCACGCACCAACTTGTTGAGCAAATTGCCCACTAAGACGAGCGCAATGTAAATGCTCACCATATAAGCCACGCCGCCGCGAGGAAGTTCCTGTACGACAACGATTTTCAGGATATAAACCAACAGCACAAATGTGTAAACCACCAGCGCGGGCGACACGATATAATCTACAATCACACGTACAAGCCCGCCCCCCTCGCAATCGACCTCGTCGCCATGCGCTTGAAAATGACAATACATCAACGGCATTATCAAAAAGACTATCAGAATGTTGACATGTATTATCAAGTGAAAAAATTCGGTATCGAAGAGGTACATGACCGAGCCAATGATGGCAGAAACCATCGCCGAGAGTATCGCGCTTAGCAACGCCGCCGACCCCAACTCCCCAATCCTGCATATCACAGTGTTGGCAAAGCCCTTGTTGTCGGATTTGTGGATGTCGGCGCACAGGACTATTGCACATATTATATTGAGCACCCAATACCAAGGAGCCTTGAAGGCATCGGCATTATGAAACAGCGCATACACCACCCAAATCAACAGATACGACGCATAATACGACCTCCTATTGACACGGCGCAGCGTAATGGCAGCCGCAAATATTACAAACACGAACATCAGCGGGGAAAAATGCCTTATGACATCCTCCGCCGCCAACATCATCGCCACCGAATACGTGAGACCAATCGCGGTCTCCACAGGGAACTCCTTGGGCGCAGACTTCACGGATTCTAATATGTCTTTTACATTAATCATAGACAAGAGTTTTAGGATTGTTGGCGCAAAGATAAACTATTTTTTGCAAAATCCGCCACGAATGTCTAATTTTGCACAAAATTAGCACAAAATGGCACAAACCCACACGACATACCTTTCCCTCGGCTCCAACATCCCCGACCGCGCCGCCAACCTGAGCCGCGCCGTCGCAGCAATCACCGAATCCGTCGGCACAATCACCCGACAATCCACAATCTACGAAACCCAGTCGTGGGGCTACACCGACGGCGACTACCTCAACATGGCCGTCGCCGTAGAGACCGCGCTCGCCCCCCAAGAACTATTAGCCGCCACAAGCCGCATCGAAGCCGACCTCGGTCGCGTCCGCAGCGGCAACGGCTACGAGGCGCGGACGATAGACATCGACATTTTGTTTTACGATAACGAAACAATTGACCTTCCACTACTTACAATTCCTCATCCAAAAATTGCTTTAAGGCGATTCGTATTGCAGCCCACGGCAGACATCGCGCCGGATTTTGTGCATCCGACGACGGGCAAGACGATTAGGGAACTGTTGGAGGAGTGCGATGATAAGGGGGAAGTGGCATTGTATTCCCACGACACAATGCCTTAGCAAAGTGCCAATCTTCCAAATCCTTTCAAATCAAGTGCTACATTAATGCCAAGAGCCTACTTTTTCACCTTATTTATTAATTCTTTTGTTTTTTCACTCGCCTTTTCGCTTTTCTCCTTTACAAAAGTCTTTGTTTTGTCCCAAACATTGTTAACCTTCTTCTCTTTTGTACCACCAAGAGAAGACTTTATGGTGATTAGCAAATCGTAGGAT
>CAJOJG010000045.1 GCA_905234655.1 uncultured Bacteroidales bacterium | reverse complement strand
CTAATTGCTCTGATTTTGGCGGCCATGCTGTTGCCGTCATGTATGAAGACCCAGACCTACGTGGGCGACTATCAAAAACTTACCTACAACGGTAGCGACAACCACTACGAGTATTTCAAGGCCAAGCGAGTCTATCTGTTTGGCGGGCTCATCCCGCTCGGCAAGTGCGAGCCTGACATTCCGCCCACAGTGCCATGCGAGATACTCACCAAGCAGACCTTCGTGGACGGACTCCTGTCGGGTCTCACTCAGCAGATTGTAACGTTCCAGACGGTGCAGATAAACGCCGTCAAAGACGAGAACCCTAAAAAATAACCGCAAAACACTGGAATCATGAAAAACATCAAATTTTTCATCATTGCCATTGTTGCGGTAATGATGACATCGTGCTACACTACACGCACGTACACAGGCAACTTCATCGAGCAGACCGACCACGGCGACACCAACGTCATGCCGTATTCAAAGACGAAGCAGTGGTATGTAATCAGCAGCCTCGTCCCTCTTGGAATGAAACACGCGCCGACACCTTCCACCGGCAATTGCGAGGTCGTTACGAAAACCAAGTTCGTAGATGCGTTGTTGGGCGAATGTACATTGGGACTCTTTGCCGTGAGGACCATCGAGGTCAACGCAGTGGCTTCGGACGGTCTGACTTCACTACTGAAACCAAAGAAGGAGAAGTATGTCATTGACAACGGACTTCAGTATGAAATCGAAGCTGGCGGTTTGATTGGCGCGGCAGGATTGATTTCGTATAAATTTGCAAAAAGGTTCAGCGTCGGTGTTGGCTATTGGAAAGGCTTTCTAAGGTCTGACGACTGGGATTTCTACGACGAAGGTACACTGCGCAAGACGGGAAAATTCTATTTTAATGCGCAGATTCGTCCATGGGACAAAGGTTTTTCTCCTGTCGTAGGTGCAAATTTAGGTTGGCAAACCGTTCACATGGCACCAATTTCTGGCATTTTCGGCGAGGAAACCAGTGATTATTATGGAGATTATTATTCTGACTATTATGGAGACAAACATACCCACCTTTTTTTGACGCCGTATGCCGGTTTGTCTTGGAGGTTGGGAAAGAATTGCTATCTGTCTTGGCGTGTTGGATACAATATGACAATGGGCAAAGTGAAATTGGAGGACAAGGAAAAAGCACCTGAGAAATGTCCTGAGAAAATCGGTGTTTCTTCACCCTACACCGCCCTCAACTTCACCCACACGCTTCCCATCGGCGCAGGCCTCCACGAGAAGGCAATCGAAAAGACACGCAGCGTTATTGACAAAGTGAAGAAGAAATAACAACTACATAGTAAACGCGCTAATAAAACAGGGGGATACGGTTAGTTCCGTGTCCCTTTGTTATTACTCGTCTTTTACTTGATTCGCTTGTGCTTTGGGTTCGCTGCGGCAGTCCCAAAATGCGGCTATATGTATGGTGTCGTCTTTGATGTAATAGACGATTTTGTTGAATTTGCGTACAATGTATCTTCATAAAGGAACGGCGATTTGGTTTCTGTTGAATACTTCGTCGTGGGTTAAATAATCACCCGCCTCAAAATCGCGCTCGGCTTCATCAAGCATATTGTCTATTTCCTTCATTGTAAGGGGTGCAAATGGAGGTTGCTGTTCGTTTGCAGCTGCTTGTTCGGCAAGCCGATTCGCCAACCAAAGCATATTGTCGGGCGACAATGTGCCGCAGAGATAGTCAAAAAGGCTGTTTAATGTTGCAGTACTCATAACTGTAAAAGCGTTTGTTTTACTATTATTTTCTAATTTGTGCAAGTGCGCTTGCACAAATCAAAAAAAGAGTGTCCTCGATATGGCACTCTTTTTTTGTTGTGAAATTCTGTCTGTTAGATGCCTTCCACTACGCGCGTCCAGCCGAATGGGTCTTCGCACTCGCCGAATTGGATGGCGACGTACTTTTCGTAGAGTTTGGTGCAGACCGGGCCGGGCTTGCCGTCTTTGGTGAGGACGTAGGTCTTGTTGTTTTCTACGTCAACAATCTCGTGTATCGGGGTGATTACCGCAGCCGTGCCGCATGCGCCCGCCTCGTCAAATTCCAAGAGTTCCTCCTCGGGGATTGGACGGCGTTCCACCTTGTAGCCCATCCACTCGGCGAGTTGCATGAGGCTCTTGTTGGTGATGGAGGGGAGGATGGATGTCGATTTGGGCGTTACGTAGGTGTTGCCCTTGATGCCGAAGAAGTTGGCTGCGCCACATTCGTCGATGTATTTCTTCTCCTTGGCATCGAGGTAAAACTCGCCGTTATAGCCCAGGTCGTGCGCCTCCTTGTTGGCACGGAGCGACGCGGCGTAGTTGCCGCCCACCTTGTAGATGCCGGTGCCGAGTGGCGCGGAACGGTCGTATTTGCGGGTGATCATGAAGTCGCCGGTGGCAAATCCGCCCTTGAAGTACGGGCCTACTGGCGTTACGAATATCATGAAGAGGTATTCGGGGCTTGGCTTGACGCCCACTGTGGGTCCCACGCCGATGAGCAACGGACGGATGTAGAGCGTCGCGCCGTAGCCATACGGTGGGATGAATCGTGCGTTGAGCCTGACGACCATCTCGGTCATCTTGACGAATAGTTCGGTGGGCACTTCGGGCATCAGGATTCCTCGCGATGTGGACTGCATCCTCGCTGCGTTTTCCTCGGGGCGGAAGAGACGTACTTTGCCGTCCTTGCCTCGGTATGCCTTCATGCCTTCGAATGCTTCCTGTCCGTAGTGGAGGCAGGTGGCGGCCATCGACATATTGATGTTTTCGTCGCTGGATATTTCTATCTCGCCCCACTTGCCGTTGCGGTGGTAGCACCTTACGTTGTAGTCGGTCTTTATGTAACCGAACCCGATCTTGCTCCAATCGGGATTGAAATCGTTGTTTGCGCTCATAATATTACTGCGAATTTATGTTCTTTCAACATTTTGCAAAGTTAGTATTTTTTTCAATTTCCGAATGTCAATTCGTGGAAAATATTTTCGAGTGTGCTGTCGTCGCGTTTGAGTTCGAGGATTGGGGCGTTGTGGCTGACGGCGAGTGCGAATATGGCGCGGCGGACTGCGTTGTCGTCGGCTTCGCTGGCTGTTGTTACCGTCCAACGCCGTCCAACGCCGTCCACGCCCGACACTCCGGGGATTTCGAGGAGCGTCCGGGACTGGATTTCGCCGTCAAATTCCACGACGATTGCGCGGCGCGAGTTGCGTTCTTTCAGCGCGGCGAGGGAGTCGTCGGCTACGATTTTGCCTTTGCGGATTATGATTGCGCGGTCGCAGACGGCTTCGGCTTCCTGCATTATGTGTGTGGAGAGTATTACGGTCTTTTGGCGTCCGAGTTGCTTGATGAGGTTGCGGATTTCGACGATTTGGTTTGGGTCGAGGCCGGTGGTAGGCTCGTCGAGGATGAGGATCTCGGGGTTGTGAACCATTGCGCGGGCGATGCCGGTGCGTTGGCGGTATCCTTTGGAGAGTTCTCCAATCTTCTTGAACTGATGCTCCCCAAGTCCCACTGCGTCAACGGAATAGTCAACGGCTTTTTTTGTGTCGGATTGCGGCATGTACATCGCGGCGGAATATTCGAGGTATTCGCGGACGTACATGTTGAGGTAGAGCGGGTTGTTTTCGGGCAGGTAGCCGATGGCGTGTTTGAGGAGCGTGCCGCCGGTGGCGATGTCGGTGCCGTTGATGAGGACGGTGCCGCTGTCGGCTGATATGCAGCCTGTTATGATTTTCATCGTGGTGCTCTTGCCGGCTCCGTTGGGGCCGAGGAAGCCTACTACCTCGCCGCTGTCGATGCGGAAGGATATGTCATTGACGGCGATGTTTGCGCCGTAGGATTTGGTGAGGTGTTCGATAGTCAGGGACATGGTTGGTGCTTTGTTTTGTCTAATACATTCTTTTAGTGCGCGTCGAGCCAGTTCTTCGCAAACTTTCCTTCAACCTTAAGGCTCACTTTAAGGTGTGCGGCGTTTTCCATCTGTGTCACAACAATTTGCCTAACGATGTCCTGTTCTTCGGGAATGACATCGAACACAAGTTCGTCGTGGACTTGGATAAGCATTTCGGACTTTATGCCAGCCTTCAGGAACTCGGTGCGGATGTTGTTCATGGCGATTTTGATGATTTCGGCGGCTGTGCCCTGTACAACAGTGTTCACTGCAAGACGCTCGGCGGCGGCTTTGACGGTTGAGTTGCGCGAATTGATGTCCGGCAGGTAGCGGCGGTGTCCGAACATAGTGGTAACGTAGCCTTTCTCGCGGCATGACTCCACTGTGTCGTCCATGAACTTCCTGATGCCGGAATATGTAGCGAAATAGTTGTCAATCAAAGCTTTTGCCTCAGCGCGTGAAAGTCCGGTGTCCTGTGAAAGTCCAAAGGCAGAGATTCCGTAGTTAATGCCGAAATTCACCGACTTTGCCAATGAACGCTGCTGTTTGGTCACATTCTCCGGCTCTACCCCAAAAATCCTCGCCGCAGTGCTTCTGTGGAAGTCCGCGTCCTGCTCAAAAGCATGTATCATAGCCTCATCACCCGACAGATGGGCCATGACGCGGAGTTCCACCTGCGAATAGTCGGCGGCAAATATGAAATTCTCCGGCTTCGACGGCACAAACGCCGCCCGGACTTTCTGTCCCTCGACGGTGCGAATCGGGATATTTTGGATATTGGGGTTGGAACTGCTGAGACGGCCAGTGGCAGTGACGGTCTGGTTGAAGTTGGTGTGGATTCTGCCAGTGGCAGGATTGACGAGCAAGGGCAACGCCTCCGTGTACGTCGAGACCAGTTTCTTTATGCCACGGTAGTCAAGGATTGCATTGATAATCGGGTGGCGATCCTTATATTTAAGGAGTTCGTCCTCGCCAGTCGAATACACGCCGGTCTTTGTGCGCGTCGGGTTTTCCGAGATTTTCAAATCCTCAAACAAAACCTCGCCAAGGACTTTGTTGGACGAGATTTTGAACGAGCGGCCAGCCAACTTGTGGATTTCGGACTCCTTCGCTTCAGCCTCGGCGTTCAGCTCGTCTGTGTAGCGTTTGAGATAGTCAGTGTCGATACAAACACCATTATATTCCATGTCCGCCAGGACGTATACAAGCGGCATCTCGATTTCATCGGCGGCTTTCATCAAGTTGTTCTCCAAGAGTTCGGCGTACAGTTTTTCCTTCAACTGGTACGTGATGTCGGCGTCCTCGGCGGCATATTCCTTGATTTGGTCGATGTCGACCTTGTCCATCGTCGTCTGCGCGGTCTTCTTCTCGCCGATAAGTTCCTCGATATGCACCGGCGTATATCCGAGCAAAACTTCCGACAGGTAGTCCATGCCGTGTTTGCGCTCGGGATGGAGCATGTAGTCGGCGACCATGGTGTCAAAAAGTCTGCCCCTTACTTCGATGCCGTACATCCTCAAAACCATGATGTCGAACTTCAAGTTCTGCCCCACTTTCATGATGCTCTCCGCCATGAACGCCGGGCGGAAAAATTCAAGTTTGCGCCGTGTGTCTTCCTCGTTGTCGATGTCGAACGGCACGTAATAAGCCTCGTGAGCCTTGAAACTGAACGACATGCCCACAATCTTGTAATTCCTGACCTGCAAGCCCGTGGTTTCGGTATCGAAACAAAATTCGCTGAGTTCCAGAAGTTTGTGGCGCAAATCCACAAGGTCGTCGTCCGTCTCGACTATCTTGTAGTCGTGCGGGACGGTCTTTATAGTCTCATACTCAATGGCAGGCGCGGGCTGTGCTGGCTGCTGCGTGTCGTTAAGCGGCGCAAAGAGCGAGCCTGCCTCGAACTGCACCTCGGTCTTCTTGCCAATGATTCTGTCCGGCAGTGCCTTTATCTCCAGCCTTGCGAAAATCTTGCGCAGTTCCGTCTCGTCGATTGTTCCGGGCAGGAACTCGTCCTCATTGAACTCCACAGGCGCGTCAGTGACGATTGTGACAAGTTTTTTTGCCAATGTGACGACTTCGCGGTCGTTTATGAAATTCTCCTTCTGCTTGCCCTTGAGTTTTGAGATGTTCGCATAGATTCCCTCGACGGACTTGTATTGGAGGACGAGCTTGTAGGCGGTCTTCTCCCCTACCCCCGTCACGCCCTTGACATTATCGGCGGCATCGCCCCACAGCGCAAGGATGTCGATGAACTGTGACGGGCTGTCGAGGCCGGTCTCTTCGCAGAACGACTTTTCGGTGATGATGTCCGCGCCTGCGCCCTTGCGTGGCCGGTAGATGTAGACATGGTCGCCAAGAAGCTGGTTGTAGTCCTTGTCAGGCGTTACCATGTAGACCTCGAAACCCTTGGCGGCGGCTTGCTTGGCGATTGTGCCGATAGTGTCGTCAGCCTCGTACTGCGGGACCTCGACCTGATGGATGCCCCACGCTTTAAGTATTTCGTGAATATAAGGCAGCGAAGTCTTTATGCCTTCGGGAGTTAGCGGACGCTGAGCTTTGTATTCGGGCGACATGATGTTACGGAATGTCGGGTATGGCGGGTCGAACACAGCCGCAATATGCGTCGGCGACTCCTTCTTGATGATGTCATGCAATATGTTGCAGAACCCGAACACTGCCGAGGTGCTCTCGCCGTGGCTGTTCATCATCGGATTGGAAATCATCGAGTAGAACGCCCTGTATATCATCGCGTATGAATCGACAAGGAAAAGTTTTTTCATGGCTTTTTATGTACGTGTTTCGTTTTAGTTTTATCTCACAAACTTAACAAAAAATCTCGTACATAACAAAAAGATAACAAAGATTTTGGGTGGAAATTTGCATAATACAAGAAAAAAAAACTATCTTTACGCCATAAAACACAAATACAAATCGTCAATTGGGACATAAGATTATATTCGCCATCACGCTGATGCTAAGCATCTTAGCACCACGCCAAGCATGTCCGCAGAACCAGGAACGGACTGCCATGGCGAGCCATTATGCCCAAATTGCATACTCGAGCGACAACACCGACACTATCAGGCGTTACGCGCGCATGGCGTATGACATCGCGTCTAAAAATGCCGACCCCGCGCTGCTCGACTCCGCGCTTAATGTGCTTGCATACTCATACACAATCACAGAATCATACGACACGGCGATTATGTTCTACAAACGCCACTACCTACTCATCTCGGAAACCGACGACAAGTTCAAAATCGCAAAGACCCTCGCTAACCTCGGCATCTGCTACAAAAAGAAGGGCAAGTTCATCGACATGTGGGACAACCTCCAGCAGAGCAACGACATCTTCAAAGAACTCGGCGATACCGCCAACATCTGCTGGACGACCCTGGCTCTCGGCGAATCATACGAGCATTTCGGAATGTACAGCCAGGCTAATGAACACTATAGCAAGACATTGACACTCGCCAAAGCCGCCGGTGACGACGCGACGGCCGCCGAATGTTACTACAACATTGCACATTCCCAACTCGCCGAAATCAACAGCCACCAAGCCACGCACCTCGACGAACTACGCCTATTCTCGTCGCTCGAATACCTCAAACGCGCCGACAAGATAGCGAGCCAAACGATGCCACGGCACATGACCATCATCGAATTGGCAAAATGCTACTCCATGCTTGCCGACGAGACTGGAAACGGCTCATACACCGACAGTTGCAGGCTCATGCTCGAAAGGTTGGACGACATGCCGCCCATAAAGACGACGAGGGACAGTCTTGAAATTATTGCCATGAAAGCCGGCCTGCTCATAAAGTCAAAAAAATTCAAAGACGCAATCGCCATGCTGAAGCCGTCGTCGGACTTGCCGACAAAAGCCGACTACACAAAGGAACTCGCCACAATTAACAAGATGCTCTCCGAGTGTTACAAAGCCACCGGCAAAATAAAAGACGCGTACTTCGCCAAGAAAAAATACAGCGACCTCGCCACCCTCAACAGCAACGAGGAGAACATGAGGCGAACCGCCAACTTTGCCGCCCGCACAGAAATCGACCTCCAACGGAAGAAACACCTAACCGAGACACAGCGAAGGATTGAAGCCGAGGAAAAAGAAAAACAACGCGAAAACACGATGATAAAGTCCGTGGCATTCGGGCTTGCTGGTGCGATAATAATCACACTCCTTATTATATACCACCTCCAGCGCAACCGCAGCCTTGGCAAAGAACTCGCCACACGCAACGACAAACTGATAACCCAGCGCGACATCATCGAGCAGCAGAAAGACGACGAGCAGAAAGCCCAAGAAATAATATTGTCAAGCCTCGACTACGCCTTCAAGTTACAGTCACAAGCCATCGGCAACAAGGAAAGCCTTGCCGCGACATTCCCCGAAAGCTTCGTGTACTACCGCCCGCGCAATATTGTCAGCGGCGACTGGTACATGGCTACGACGCTTAAAGGACACCGCATAATGGTAGAAGCCGACTGCACCGGCCACGGCATACCCGGCGCGCTGCTGAGCATGCTCGGCGTCAGCTCGCTAAAAGAAATCATAAACCAAATCCGCCATACCGACACCGAAATCCTGCCGGGCAGAATACTCGACGAGATGCGCACATCGGTCAAGAAAGCCCTCAACAAAAACACAAAGGACGCCAAGGGCAACATCGACGACGGAATGGACATGACGATAATAGCCATAACGCCCGAAAACGACCGGCTGCTATTCGGCAGCGCGAACCAGAGCGCGATTTTTGTCAGCGACGGAAAAGCCACAAGGCTTAAAGGCGACGCGAACCCAATCGGAAACTACGTCCGCGAAAAAGACCATTTCACCACCACCACAATAGACATAAAGCCCGGCGACGCGATATACCTATGCTCCGACGGAATCCAAGACCAGATAGGCGGCGACGAAGAAAGGAAATACTCATTCAAGACGCTGATGACATTCTTGGAAGAACATTACACGCTGCCGATGCACGAACAAGAAACCACATTTGAACACGACTTCGACGCATACACCGGGCTAAACGACCAGGTAGACGACAGGACGCTAATCGGGATAAGGATATGAACAAGAAGACCATACTCATAGTAATATTGGCACTACTGTCATGCGCGCCGGCGGCCTTTCCACAAGACGACGCCGACGCGACGGACAGCCTGCGCTCCTTACTTGACAAAGCCACAAGCCAGTCCGAGAAAGCCGACATATACCTACAGATAAGCCGTGAGACTATCAACCCCGACACCGCAATCAAATACGCCCAATACGCGCTCAAAGCGCAGACCGGATTAGGAATCTCAAAAATGGCGACATGCTACATGAGCCAAGGATGGGGCTACTACATGAAAAACGACTTCCGCCAAAGCCTTGAAAACTTCCGCCGCGCCGCATCGATGTTCATCATGTCCGACCTGCTGTCAGAGGCGAGCATGACATACACGAACATGGCAAGCTGCAACCGGCAGCTCCACAACTTCAAGGACATGTGGGACGACCTCTACCGCGCACTCGAGACCGCACGAAAAGCCGCCGACACGGCGAACATCTGCTACGCACTGTCTGAAATCGCCGACGTGTACATCACACAGCGCATGGAAGCCTCCGCCCGCGAGACCCTCACCCAAGCACTCGAATACGCCACAAAAACCGGCAACTACGCCGAAATGGGCTCATACGCCAAACAATTAGGCGGCATAGGGAACACGGAAATCGAGAACATCAAAAAAAGCCTGCGCTGGTCGCTGAAAGCTGAAGAATACTTTAACAAAGCCGAAAGCACTGACGAATTTTACAAGACAATCCAATACAACAACTACGCCCAAATAATATACTGCTACCTTAACCTGGCGAAATTCTACCACGACGACAGGTACATCGACAGCACAAAAACGTACATACAGCTCTACGACGACTACACCGACAGCCCGTCAGCCTCCATAAACGACAAAATCGTCGGAATGCACATCCACGCCCGCCAGCTGATGTACGACCATAAATACCGGCAGGCAATAACACTGCTCCAACAATGCCTGTCGACATCCCAAAACGCCAACAGCCCGATCCACAACGAGATAACATACGCACTGCTCCACGAGTCATACGAAAACACCGGCGACTACCAAAAAGCACTGCACTACCTTGACCGGCAACTCGAGACCGAAGCCACGGCATCAGGCTCAGAAGCCATTGCACAAGCCGTCGCATACAACGCAAGGGAAAAAATCGAACAAGAAAAAAGGGACATCGAAAACGAAAACCTAACCGCCCAAGAACGCAAAGAAGAACAAGAACGCCAAAAGAAACGCACACGCGCAATAATCGCCGCGATAATATTCGCAGTAGTGGCGATTATCATAATAATGCTCGTCTCATGGCTCGCCACACGCCGCGCCGTCCAAAAAATCGCACTCAGCAACGTCACAATCATGCGCCAGCAGATAATGATCGACGACCAAAAACAAGAACTGCAAGAATCTTCCTCAAAAATAAAACAAAGCATGGCATACGCCCGGCGAATCCAGATGGCCGCCACAAGCACAAAAGACGAACTACAGCAGCTGTTCCCGGAATGTCTCGCCATATACAGCCCCCACGGAATAGTAAGCGGCGACTGGTACTGGGCAAAACAACTCGACAAACAGCGAATCATCGCAGTCGGCGGATGCTCCGAGCATGGAGTGCCGGGAGCAATGGTGAGCATGCTCATCGTGGACGCATTAAAAGAAACCATCAGCAAGACCGGCACGGACCGAATCGCGTCCCCCGCCGAAATAATAGTCCAACTGGACCTCAAAATAAGGAACTCCATCGGCGCGGACGTCGAAGTCGGAGTGTCACTTTGCATAATCGACGACCCCGCACAGACCACCACACAAGCCAAATTTTCGTCCATTAACAACGACATCACCACCGTCCACGACGGCAAGGCGACGCTCCACACATACCGCAAACATGAAGACACTTTAATACAACTACATACAGGCGATTACCTATTGCTTTACTCCAAGAACACCTACCGCCAGATACTTGCAGCCGGAGAAGACCCGATGGAAGTATCAGAACACCTCGCCGGCATGACCACCGAAAACCAAGAAGCCACAATCGACAACATGCTCAAGAAATACCAGCAGACAAGCGACCTCGTAGCCGTCGGCATCCGGATATAAAAAAATCAAAAAAAAATTTACCAAAACATGAAACAAAAAAGCAGTGAAACACGTATAATGGAAAAGGTAATTATATGCGACAAAGAATGAAACACTCGCTGCTTGCTATACTCATAAGCCTGACGACGGCATTATGCTCCGCCCAGACAGCGGAATCGACCGACAGCCTAAAACGCCTGGCCGCCGAGACGGACAACGATTCCTTAAAAACAAGCATTTACGTCCAAATCGCCACCATGGACGACAACGCTGACACAATAGCCAAATACGCCAACATGGCCATCGAAATCGCAAGCAGGCGCAACGACCTACAGTCGCAGATGTACTCGTATGACAACCTCGGATACGCCCAATACTATAAAATGGAGTTCCATGAAGCAATTAAGTCATACGACACAGCGATCCAAATCGCAAAACAACTTGACGACAGCCTGTACATGGCATCGCTATACCGCAGCATTGGAAACGCATACAACGAAGTCGCAGACAATAGAGCAATGTGGGAAGCATACTACCAATCCCTTAACATATACACCGCGAAAAACGCCCAAGACCGCCTCCGCATAACCTACAGGACATTTGCAGAAGCATTCAGCAGCGTGAAACTCTACGAATCCGCGAGCGAAAACATCTACAAGTCCATGTACATAAGCGAACAGTTGGGCGAAATGGACGAACTGGCATACGACTACCTCGTCATAGGCAACATAATGATGAAACAATACGCCGAAGACACCACCGCAGAAGCCACCGAAAAAATCCTCGCAGCGAAAAACTTCCTGAAAAAAGCAGAAGCGATGATGCCCGACATGGACAACGACTACAACAACAACGAGCGCGCCAACAACCTCGTCGCGCTCGCCGACTGCTACGACCAGCTCGCACAACGCCTCCACGACAAGAAATACATCGACAGCTGCCGCTACTACATAAACGCAGGGAAAGCCACTGGAAGCTCCGAACTCGAAATCGAGATGCTCATACCACAGTACGAAGCCGACCTCCTCATGATGGAAAACAAACACGCAAAAGCCCTGCCCATACTCCACAACATACTCGAGTTCGCCACGGCTCAGAAAAACCTGCACAACGAAATGACCATACAGCTCCGGCTGTATAAATGCTACAACAAACTCGGCGACAAGACCAACGCCCTGAACGCCGCCGTCGAATACTACAAACTACAACAGAAATTCGCAAGCGAAGCCGAGATGAAACGCTCCGCAGAACTCCAAGTACTCGACCAGAGGGAAAAAGAAAAGCGGGAACTCGAACAAGAAAAACAACGCCAACAAATCCTCGACGACGCAGAAAGGCACAAGCAAAAAATAATAAACACCTCCATGCTAATCGGCATCATTCTATTAGCAATAATAGCCATACTCCTGTACAACGCATTCAGCAAAAAAAAGCGGTTCTCCGAACTCATGATGAGCAAAAACATAATCCTCGAACAGCAAAAAGAAGAAATCGAGACCCAAAACGACGCGCTACGCGAGAAGAGCGAAGAAATCTCGCGGCAGCGCGACCTCCTCGCCGAACAGAAAGAAAACCTCTCGCGCACAAACAGCCAGATGCGCGACTCCATAACATACGCCCAAAGAATCCAGCGCACAGTCATATCGTCGCAGGAAGAAATAGACCAAATATTCCCCGAAAACTTCGTACTGTACAAGGCGAAAGACATCGTAAGCGGCGACTTCTACCGCACAGAAATAATCCGGGGCCATAAGATAGCCGTCGTCTCCGACTGCACCGGACACGGCGTGCCGGGCGCGCTACTGAGCATGATGGGTATCAGCGCGCTAAAAGACATCCTCGCCCAATACGAAATCGACGGCGGGGACATCGACCCCGCCAAAATCCTCGACCAGATGCGCGAATCCGTGAAAAACTCATTCAACCGCAACACCACCACCGACCCGCGATTCGCCACAGGCGACGGAATGGACATGGCGATATGCATCATACGCCCCGACGGACTGACGATGGACTTCGCAGGAGCCAACCAAAGCGCAATAATAGTCCACGACCACAAGGCACGGAGGCTGAAAGGCGACTTCATGCCGATAGGAAACTACATCCGCGAAAACAAGTTCACACGCCAGACCATCAAAATATCGCACGGCGACATGCTCTACCTCTACACTGACGGAATCCAAGACCAGCTCCGAGGAACCGACGACAGCAAATTCTCCCTCAAACGCCTCATAGAGCACCTCGAGAACATGTCCGGCATGTCGCTGTCAAAACAGATGTTCGAAATGGAAAAAGACATCGAACTATGGATGGGTCAAAAAATCCAACTCGACGACATGACACTCCTTGGAGTAAGGCTATAAAAAAACAAAAGCAAGTCTCCCGACCTGCTTCTGCTACTAATTCTTAACCTAAACCTAATATTATGAAAAGACAATTAAAAAAATAAAAATACAAATAACAACAATTAAAACTCAAAAACTAATTTCTATCATTTACGATGCAAAGATACACCGATTTTCTGAAATAGATATTAAACCATGATTAACAAACCATTATAAAAAAGTAACGAATACCCATAAACCACACGCACAAAAAAAATCAGACGGGAAACATGCCTTCCCATCTGATTTTTTTGTTGCAACAAATATCTAAAAACAAGAAACTTAGGCGAGTTTGTTGACATGGAGAGCCAACTTCGACTTGAGATTGGCTGCCTTGTTCTTGTGGATTACGTTCTTCTTAGCAAGCTTGTCAATCATTTTAGATACCGTCGGGAGCGCCTTCTCGGCCTCCTCCTTGTTGCTGCAAGCGCGGAGTTTACGTACCGCATTGCGCATAGTGACCGCATAATAGCGGTTGTGAAGCCTTCTTGCTTCATTCTGTCTGATTCTCTTCTTTGCAGATGCGTGATGAGCCATTGTTTTAAAACCTTTTGATTCTTATAATATTAGTTAACTAAATTTCATTACTTTGCGAACATGTCCACATGGACATTTTCGGACTGCAAAGTAAAGCATTTTAATTGAATAATCCAAAAAAAAATTCATTTTATGGAGTTTTTTTTTTAATATTGCACCCCATAACGCCATAGACACGTATATCGACACTACAAGACATGACCACAATAAGCATAATAACGGTGGTATATAACAGCGAAAAGCTTATCCGCACCACCATAGAGAGCATAGTCGGGCAAGATTATCCCGGGCTCGAATACATAATAATCGACGGAAAGAGCAAGGACTCCACCATGGACATCGTGGACGAATACCGCGACCGCATACACAAGATAGTCTCTGAACCCGACCATGGGCTGTATGACGCGATGAACAAGGGACTGCACCTTGCCACTGGCGACTACGTGCTGTACATCAACAGCGGCGACCGGCTCGCCTCGTCCTCGACGCTCTCCGACATATTCACCTCCGCGCCGCCCGACAGCGACATAATATACGGCGACACCCAAATCACAGACGCCCAAGGTAACATACTCCACTCCCGCCGCCACCGCCCGCCGGAAAACCTGACATGGAAAGACTATAAGCGCGGTATGTTGGTATGCCACCAGTCGTTCATCGCGAGAAGGAGCCTGTGCAGCGATTATGACACTAATTATAAATATGCGGCGGACTTCGACTGGTGCCTCTCCACCCTGGCAAAAGCCAAGAAAATAACAAACCATGGCGGCGTAATATCGCTGTTCCTCGAAGGCGGACAGACCCGCCGGACAATAGTCCCAGGACTGAAAGAACGCTACAAAATCATGCGGAAATACTACGGAACATTAAAAGCGACGTTCTGGAACTGCATACTCGGCATTAAGTTCGGCTGGTGGATGCTGTGGCACCGGTGGTTCTGATTCTTTAACATACATTAAGAACAATTCAAACCGATTAACACGATTATTTTATTACTTTGCAACCAGAAACAGAGAAGAATTGTTTTTTTTCATATATTGGTTTAAGTTGATATTAGTAATTGCACGAGGGAGGGCCACCTGGCTCTCCCTTTTGTTTTTAAAAACGTGCGTTTCCTATGCTTTGATGTGGCTTTGCCATGTGGCTCTATCTCACACAATATCCCCCAATCAGAATATCGTCCATCTGCCGGTACGTGCCGCGCCATTCGGTGGCGGCGGCGTCGAGAAGCGCGGATTGCTCGGCGGCTATCTTTGTCTTGGCGTTGATATCGCAGAGTAGTTGTTTGAGGCGGCCGTAGGTGTATTTGCGGTTGGACGCGCCGCTAAACTGGTCGGCAAAACCGTCAGAAAACATATAAATATAGTCGCCGTGCTGTATCTCGACATCGACGCTCTCAAAACTTTTCATGCGCGGGTAGATGGCGATGGGATTTTTAACAGGCTTGTATTCGGTGAGTTCGGTGCCGCGGACGAGGTACATGCCGTTGTTGGCGCCGGCGAACTGCATCGTCATCGTGTTGAGGTTGAGGACGCAGAGCCCCATGTCCATGCCGTCCTTCTGTTCCGTGAGGTCGTTTTTTTGTTTGAGGGTGGTGATTACCTTGGTGCGCATCTGTTCGAGGATTTGGGCGGGGTGGGTGTCGGGACCAAAATCGACGCAAATCTCGTTGAGGAAAGCCACGCCGAGCATACTCATGAACGCGCCCGGCACGCCGTGTCCAGTGCAGTCGGCGACGGTGAAGATTACCGTGTCGCCAATGCGCCTCATCCAATAAAAATCGCCCGAAACAATGTCCCTCGGCCGCCAAAACAGGAACACGTCAGAGAATGATTCTTTCAGGATTTCGGCGGAAGGAAGTATCGCATTTTGGATTAGTTTGGCGTATCGGATGCTGTCCGTAACAGACTTGTGTTCCCTTTCGATTTCGTTTTTGAGGGTTTGGATGTGCTTGCGTTCCTTTTCTATCGAGAGGCTCATGTCCCAAAGCTGACGGTTGCGCTCTGAGAGTTCGAGTTGTTGCTGTTCGAGTTTGCGTTGCTCGGCCACGATGGCGTCGGTATCGATGAACCTTGAGAGTTCTGTTTTCGTGGACGGCGAGGGCTGGGCAGCGTCGTTGGTGCGGCGGGCGAGGTCGGCGTTGATGGTAGAGAGGCGTTGGATTTCGTCCTGAGCCTCACGAAGTTGGAATGCATATCTGCGCTCGATGCGGCGGGTGGCGTCGAGTAGCAAACGCCTGCGCCGGTATATGATGTATGCCATCGCGGCCATCAATACGAGCGCGAGAGCCATCAGCGATATTTCGAGGATTGTCAAGTTCATGGTCTTAGTCAAGTTGAAGTTTGTTGATGTCGTCGGTGTGGTAGATATAGACCTTGTTGCCGTACATCGATGACACATTGGCAAAATCGTACAAGAACACTCTCGTCAGGTACACGTCATAGCCACCGTCGGCGCACGGATAGACCACGTATGGCGCAATGCCGCCGTCGTATGACATCGAGATGGTCTGCATATTGCCGCCGTCGGCAGCGTCCATCATGATGATATGTCCAGTGGCACTCGTAATCTGCGCCGCCAATTCCGCCAACGTGCTCGCCTGCGCGGTGGTGGAAGCGTTGAATCCCGTAAAAAACAGCCTGCCGTCTTTTTCGGTAACATTGTACACATACGCATCTACCATGATTACAAATTCGGGATTGCCCTGCATGTCCAACTTTGCGATGACATTGGTAGAAAGAGTGTTGTTGTAGGCAGCCATATATACGCCGCCATCGACGCTTAGCATATCGTGGATTGTCATGGAATATTCCGACGTGCCGGACGCGACTACCGAGCCGTCGAGCGCGTAGATGCAAAATTCGTAGCCGGTCGTGTTTTCGTTTTGATAATACATCACCACATAGTCGGCCACGGCATACACGCTACTGATGACGATGCTCTCGTCAAACGACAGCGCGACTTCTTCCTTATACTTGCCGTCGCTGTCGATAATCCTCATCGTGAGGTCATACGACTGGGCGGACGACGACTGCATGCCGCCCATGCTCGGCGTCTGAAAAATCATCGCATACCCGCCGTCGTTGAGCGGGGTGCCTGCCACGGGGACTTGCGTAACTGTCTGAGTGCGCCCGCTGCCGCCCATCATGTTGACCGTGCTGTCCACTTGGTATATCAACTGCGCGTCCTTGTCAAACTTTAGCACTGCGTATGTCGAGCGTCCAAAATTGTTGGTAGAGTAATATTCAAGGTAAAACTCGTCGTTGATGTTCTTTCGGAAATTGGCGTCGCTGAGGTCGATGTACTGCGACATCAGCGACACGACGGACTGTTTGGACGATGGGTCGTGGCTGTCGTCGGAATGTCCGCCGGGATTGTCGCCGCTTGGGTTGTCGCCGCTTGGGTTGTCGCCGCTTGGGGTATAGTCAGAGTGGAAATAAAACTCGAATTTGGTTGAGATGACAGAGCCGTCATTGCTGATTTTTAGGAAACTATACGTGGTGTCGTTGTTATAGGCGACAGTAACGACAGAGCCGTCAGAGACTGGCCGTGGCAGCACGACGGGCGAAACGGAAACCACCTTAATCGGCGAATCAGCCTGTTCGGTATATACGGTGTCGTTGCAGCTAAAAACCATCAACGCCGCTATCGAAACGATGGATAATATGTGAGGGATAAGCTTCATAGTGTCAATGTTTTGCAATTAATAACCATATCCAAACCGCGCCACCGTCTTGTAGAAGAAGTTAATCTTCACGCCGACCACAAACGTCAAGTCCATCATGTGGAAACTGTCGGGTATGAACATTTTGTCGTACAAGAGGTCGCTGTTGCTAAGTCCACGTCCGGGCTTGTTGAACGGCTTCAAGTCGTATGAAAGCCCTGCGTCGGCGAAGAAGGTAGCACGGCGGTAGTTGTAGTTGAGTTTCATTCCGCCCATGAGGGCGAAGTTCGACTGGTTTTTGTCGTCGAGGTCGAGGGAACGGGTCGATGCAGTGTATTGCGCCTGACCGATGGTCTGGGTGTAGGCGGCGTATTTGGCTTTTGTGATGTACTTGGCCTTTGCGCCAAAATATATCGACGGCACCCAAATCTCACGTTTCGTATACAGACTCGCCGCGAGGTACATCGGCAGGGTCAGGATATTGTCGGTTTCCTCATAGCGGAACGTCGTCATCATTCCGCGCTCTATCTCGCGGCCGTACTGGTAGCGCATGTATGTAGGCGCGACGGCTATCGAGAGCCACTTGCAAATATGGTATTCGAAGCCCAACTGGAACACGAACCCCGACACCTCTGCGGGGTCGTAGGACGGCTCGCGGTTGAGGGTGTCGGTGATGACGTGGACAGTGTCTATCTGCGGCATCCCGCCCGCCGGCCCCGCGCCTATCCAAACCGAAAAACGCGGCATCGTGTAATAATTGCCGAGGTTTTCCTTGAACGACACCGGGTCGTAACTTGCCGGCTTGTAGAACGGATATTTTTGGTGGAAAAGTTTTGTAACGCTGTCGGCTTCCTCGTTGTATTCCAAATCCTTGAAGGCGGCGATGGTGTGGACTTGGCGGTAGATGTTTTCCTCTTTGGTGAGTTTGTGGTTTTGCAGGATTGAATCGGAAAGGGCGAGCGCGTCGTTGTACTTGCCGGCGGAATAGAGGTTGGACAGGATGCGAAGTTGCTCGCCGACGCTGTTGGGCATGTGGCGTTGGGGCGCGGCGTTGTTTTTGGAATCCTTGCGCCGCTCAAAGGGGTTGATGGTCTGTCGCGGCGAGGATTCGTCAGCGTCAGGCGCGTCGTCCGAAACCACATTGTCGTACAGCGGAATCGGCGGCAGCGAATCGGTCTGCGCGTTGGCGGCGACGACGGTCAACGTGGCTAAGGTGATGAGGATTAATATTTTAGAGTGGTTCTTCATGTCCAATGTTTTATTATTTTTCCGAAAATTCCCGCCCGAGAATCAAGTCCCATTCGTCCTGGCTCAATGGTTTTAGGCGCATTGCATTGAGCGTATTGGCGTATGTGGCGATGTCGGTGTCCCAAAAACGAAGTTTGTTGTCTTCCGTCAGCGCAAAGAGAACGCCCTTGCCATTGAACGCCAACGACTTGACCTTGCTATTGCCGAGGCTGTGTTCCTCTATTGCCAACGCCTTGCCTTTCAGGTCTTTGGTGTTGATGAGCGAGATGCGCTTGTCAGCCGACGAGAGAGCCAAGATGCCGGTCTTCGGGTCGTATTGCATGTTTTCAAGTTTTGAGTGTCCGCCGAGGATATTGTCGGCAAGGCGGTCGGTATTGGTGTTGACGAACTGGATGTTGCCGCCGCTGTAACATACCGCAAGAAGATCTTTGTCGGGGATTGCCGCCATCTTGAATGCGTTTTGACCGGGCGTCGAAGGCAAAACTTCCGACACCTTGCCAGTCGCGGTGTTCCATTTCATAAGCCCGCCGTCGCGACGAAGTACATAGACATTGCCGTCGGCGGCATAATAAACGTCCGTAAGCCTCGTGCCAAAATCACGGCTCGCTATGGGCGCGGCGTTGATGTCGGCGGCAGAAATGATGTCTACAACGCCGTTGACGTATGCGACGGCAAAAGCCTTGCGGTCGGGCGCGGGCGACGCGGTCTTGATGTAGTCGGTCTGCGTCGGAAGTTTTGCGCGGGTGCGGCTCGTGAGGCCGAGGGCGTATGAAGTCTTGTCTTTGGTGGAATATGCGACGAGCGAGGGCGTTACGAAAACGGCATTTTCGATGGGCGTCTTTGACTGAAACTCGTCGATGCGCGACGTCTCGGCGGTGCGTCCGCCGCTGAGTATTTTGTGGCAGGTGATTACCGCGTCGTCGGCTATGGAAACGATGCGTCCGGCGTTGTCGATGGTGAAATTGCGGACGGGCGAGCCGGTGAGCGGCAGCGGTTGAAGAATGTTGTTTTGTTCCATCGCAAAGAGCATCGCGTCAAAAAGTTCGGCGTTGTTTTGCTTGACGCTGTTGTCGCGCATCGACATTTCGTATGCCGTCTTGGCGAGGCGAAGGTTGAGGGTCTTGTCTTCGTACTCGTTTTTGGCCTTCATCGCGAGGGTGTTGCAGATGGCGATGTTGTAAAGGCGCGAGGCTGAATCGTTGGCCTGCGCCGTGAGTTCCATCTGGTGAAGGGCGTTTTGGCGTTCCTTCTCGGCGTTTTCACGCTCGCGCACGGCGTTTTCGCGCTGTTCCTCGGCTGTGTTGCGCATCTGCAAGGCTTCGAGCCGCGAGAGTTCCGCCTGTTGGCGTGCGCGGTCGGATTCTTCCTTAGCGTCGAGGGCGCGGCGGTACATTATCTGTGCGGTGTCGCGCTGCTGCTGCGCGTCCTGTTGGGCTTCGAGGGCCGCCTTGCGCTGCTGCTCGGCGCGCTGCTGCTGGGCCTGCGCCTCTGCAGCGTTCTGCTCGGCGCGGGCGGTCTGTATGACGGCGTTTGCCTTCTCTGACATCGCCCAATACGAAAACGCCAAAAGCCCCGCCACGAATATCAACAATCCAATAATCGCGGTCATGAGTTTTTTGCGGCGGGCTTTTTCTTCGGCGATGAGCGCGTCCTGGCTCTGACGAAGGAATGTAAGGCCGTGTTCGTAGTGGTTGACGGCTGCGCGGTACTTGTCCTTCTCGGGGCGTTGGCTGCTGTCGTGCTTCATAATCCAATATGGATTGGGGTTGCACTTCTGCATCAACTCGTTGAAAAAGGCGTAGTTGCCGGAAGCGAGTAGAAATTCCTGCCGCCGTCCGTTGTCGAGCCAACGCTGCACTTGGCTGCTAAAATCGCTGAACTCTTTGAGGTTTTCGAGTTCCTCGGCGTCCCACTGCGAGAGTAGTTGCCAATTTCGGATGAGTGCCTCGTGGGTAACGTCAAGGACGGTGTCGCCGCTAAGGTATTGCGTGTCCAACTTTCCTTCCACCGAAAACGGGCGCAGCAAAGTGTTGTCTTCGGTGCGGAAAATGTTGAGGACACCGCAGACAGTGGCGTTGGAAATGTTGGGACGGTTGATGATGCCGGTGATTTCGCTGAGGGTGGCACGGTTGCGCACCTGGCGGTTGTCGTCGATTTTGGTGAGGGTCTTGAACGCCGCCTCGATGATTAGCTTGCTTTCGTCGGGCGTGATGGTCTTTTCGGCCCAGTCGGCATGGTGCATGAAGTGGTCGTATGCCGATTCGTAGAGCGTGCCGGCGTGGGCGTTGAGGACGTTGTTGAGGTCGGGGTTTTCGTAATACTTCCGGCGGTATTCGGGCAGGGTGAAGTACCAACGGTCAAATTCGGCTCGTTCGTCGTCGCTTAGCACGTCTTTGGCGATGCCGGCGATTTTGGCGAGGTGGATGAGGTCGAGCTGCTGCTCGCCGTTGTTGGCGGTTTTCCAAAGAAGGTTGAGCGCGTGCTGAAGCACAGGCAGCTGGTCGAAGCCGGAATTGAGGTTGTTGATAATGACTTCCGACAGACGGCTCGAAACACTGCCGCCAGCCAATACCGCAGGTTCTTCTATTACTTGACGTATCTCGGTGCGTTTTAACTGTGGCACAAAGAATTGGCTATACGCGATAAATGCCGGCAAATCCTTGAATACCGTACACTGGCTGATGTAGTCGCTGCGCATCGTGAAAATCACGTACACTGGCAACTGGCGCGCAATAGAGAGCCTGACGGTCTCGAGGAGAAGGTTAATGGCAGTGTAAGATTCGTTACTTGGCGTACCGTCGTGGAAATTCTCGTTCATCGTGAAGACTTCCTCGAACTGGTCGGCGATGATGAGGAGGTTTTTGCCACGGTTGGCGGCATCGGGGGACGTGTCCTCGGTGTAGAAGCCGGAGTTAGCGTATATATCGACAAGCGACGAGAACCCACGCCTTAGTTCACGGAGCGTGTTGTCGTATGGCAGTCCCATTTCCTTAGACGCGCTTTCGGCAAGCGAGGCGAGCGGATTGCGCTGCGGCTTGAAGTCGAATATGAGCCAGCTGTTGAACTTTGCCTTCGAGAATCCGGCGCGGATATACGGCACGACACCGGCGTACACCATCGACGACTTGCCGTCGCCGGACGCGCCGGTGATGAATGCCATCTTGTTCTCCTCCAAGAGTTTGACAATCTGACGGATGTGCAGGTCGCGTCCCTTGAAGAATATGGATTCCTCCTCTGTGAATGGCCTAAGGCCCGGATATGGACAGATGCCGGATTTCATTTTGTTTTGCTGATTGTCTTGTCCAAAAATACTTTGATGTCCAACGGGATTCGGAGCTGCTCGTCGACGGCACATTCCATTATGCCCTTGAAAATCGAGAGTTCCTTCTCGTTTGCGTGTTCGTTATTCCCAACGACGAGAATTGGCGTGCGGGAACTATTGCCGCCAGTGTCCTTCCACACCTGCCGCGCGAAAGACACCGCCCAGTCGCCGGCGTAGTTATAGTACACGACGCCAATCTTGCTCGTGGCGAGCTGCTGGCGGATATAGGTGTTATAGTCCACGTCGCTCGACATGCTTATGCCAAGGCGGATGACCTTTTGGAAATCCTTGAGCATGTTGAAAATGTCGGAGGCGGACTCGCTGTCGAGCTCGTTGTAAAGGAAAAAGATGTCAGTCTGCTCCTGTTGCTTGTTGGCGGTCTGCTTGACATTCATGATGTTGCGGATGTCCTCCACGAAGACTATCGGCGAGGACTTGTCGATGTAGACAGTGTTCTCTACGATGTCGCGGCGGATGCTGTTGACGTATGCATTCTTGGCGGAGATGGTTGACGACGGGTTCCATACGAACATCTTGAAGTCCGAGCCGCAAAGGAGCTTGGCGGAGCGGTACTGAGTGCCGGCCGCCGTGCCGTAGCCCTTGGAACCGGGAGTGTAGATGTCCGTAGTGCCAAGTATATGGACGCTGCAATCGGCATCGCGCATCGCATCATCGCCACCGACACTAATCGGCTCGTGGCCATCGACAACCTCCATGCCCGCCTTCAGGAGTATGGACATGAGTTCGTCGCGCACGTCCGACACCTCGGGCGTGGCATCCGCCAAGAAGACCTTGATGTGTTGCCTGTACAAGTCCAAAAACATACGGCAAATGTAAACTTAATTCTTATTCCTTATACTTTTGTCAGTGTTAAATAATTCAAAGTAAATGCCATTTTTCAGCGACATTATGTAAAATTTAGTCGCTCCGTGCGGAAAAATTTTTCCACTATGCGTCGAACTCCGTGAGGTCGTCCCTGACGTCGGCGGGCTGTATGTCGATGCTGTCGATGCGCGCCCACGCAGGCCCACGCTTGCAGTAGTCGATGAAATCCTGCAATCCATGCTCCTCGCCCTGCGCCTCGATGCACACTGTGCCGTCGGGGTTGTTCTGGAACTTGCCAACTATCTTGTAGTCCATGGCGGCAAGCCTGGCGTAGTGGCGGTACGCGACATTCTGTAGCCTGCCGGTAACTTTTATGGTGACAGCCTTGATCATTTTGTTTCGGTATTTTTGTTATGGTTTGACAATGTTATATGTTTTCATTATTTTGTTCAGTTGACGCTCGTTATGAGCCGGGAGCATCGCGTCGAGCGCGTCATGGAACTTCTTCGAGTGGTTCATGTGGCGCGTATGGGCGAGTTCGTGGAGCAGCACGAAGTCTACCAGCTCCACCGGCAACGCCATCACGTAGCACGACACGCATATCTGCCCGAGCGACGAACAGCTGCCCCACTTGGAGCGCGTGGCGGTAATCTTCACGCTCTTATATCCAAGACCATTAAGAGCCGCCAAATGTTTCAGCCTGCCGGGGACGTATGCCGCAGCCTTTGAGCGGAGAGCCTTAGTCAGTTCGGGCGTGGCTACTATGGTGTTAACGCCCGGCATCTCGACCTTGACCTTCTGTCTCTCGACCGTCCGGCGAAGCCAGTCGAAGTTTTTCAGCAAATATTGAGCCGCAGACATCTTCGTCGTCCTCGGCGGGCATGTAAGCGTCACGGAGCCGCCACTATGCACTATAAGCCTCATGCAGCGCGAAGTCCGGAACTCTTTCACGCTGATTATCAGGCCTTCATGTGTAAGGCAGTATCTCTTTAGGCTTGCGGTCATTGTTACACTTTTTTGCAGGTGCAAAATTAATAGTTTTTTTATTACGAATATTATTTGTACCTTTGCAAACTTACAAATTTGAATACAAACAGCAAAAATTTTTTTCAATAAATACTAAAAATGGAAATTGCAGTACAAATCGCGCAATTATTAGTGAGCCTGAGCCTCCTGGTTATATGCCACGAGTTTGGGCATTTCATCACCGCCAAAATCTTCAAGTGCCGGGTCGAGAAGTTCTACCTTTTCTTTAACCCGTTCAATTTCAGCCTGTTCAAGTACAAGTACGGCGAGACGGAGTACGGTGTCGGCTGGCTGCCCTTAGGCGGATATGTGAGCATATCGGGAATGGTCGACGAGAACACGAGCGCGGACCAGCTCTCCAAAGAACCCCAGCCATGGGAGTTCCGCACAAAACCCGCTTGGCAACGCCTTATCATAATGTTGGCAGGAATTATCGTCAACGTAATCCTCGCCATGTTCATCTACGCCATGATAGCGTTCCACTGGGGCTCGACATACCTCTCGACCGACAATCTCAAATACGGCATCGCCGTCGACTCGCTCGGCTACGAGATGGGACTCCGAGACGGCGACATGATTAAGTACGTCAACAGCGAGCCAGCCGCCGAGTTCAACAAAGTCTTCGTCGACCTACTCCTTGGCGACCCGAGGACATTGACCGTGGAGCGCGACGGCCAAATAGTGACGCTCACTATCGACGACGAGATGGTCTCCAAACTCCTCGACCCCAAGCTACAGAGCGTACCATTCATGCCGAGGTTCCCGTTTGTGATAGCCGAAATACCCGACGACGCCGACAACGCCGCGCGGAAGGCGGGTTTCATGGCGGGCGACTCGCTCGTCACATTCAACGGACAGCCCTGCTCATTCTACAACAATGTCCGCGACATGTTAGAAGCCAACAAGGGCAAGCCCGTCGAAATCGGCTACGTGCGCGGCGGCGAGCAGATGACCGCCACCCTCACAATCCCCGAGGACGGGAAGTTGGGCGTTTTCACTAAGTCGTACCACGATTTCTTAGAGTTCACCACCGTCCAATACGGCTTCTTCGAATCGTTCCCCATCGGCATTTCGCGCGGCGTTGACAAAATCGTCGAGTACGTCAAGCAGTTCAAGTTAATCTTCAACCCCGACACGAAGGCGTACAAGTCTGTCGGCAGCTTCATAACAATGACAAAGATATTCCCGGAGACATGGAACTGGTACGCATTTTGGAGCCTGACGGCGTTCTTCTCGGTTATTTTGGCAGTGATGAACCTACTTCCGATACCGGGGCTCGACGGCGGACACGCGCTGTTCACGCTGTTTGAGATAGTTACCGGCAAGAAGCCGAGCGACAAGTTCCTTGAACGCGCGCAGACTGTCGGTTTCATAATCGTCATAGCCCTCATGGTATTCGCCATCGGCAACGACCTGTTAAAATACGTATTCAACTAAAACTTCAACTTCACCATGTCAAACACAAGAAGACTAACGCTTTTGCTATTGGCGGTAATGGCTACAATAGCCGCCTGCAAGACAGATTCCACGACCCTCGGCTGGCTTCCCGAAAGTTCGGGACGGTCGGGCGAGGTATTGCTCGTGATGCCTGAGAACGAGTGGCAAGGGCAGATAGGCGACACAGTGGCTGGCTGGCTTGCGCAGGAAGTCCTCGTCCTGCCACAGTACGAGCCGACGTTCAAGCTAATCCACATTAAGCCAAACGTCTACAACGAGATGTTCCAAAAATCCCGCAACATCATCATCGCCGACATTAACCCGAAATACACCAGGACGGAGTTCCGCGTCGAGGCCGACAAACACGCCCGTCCGCAGGTCTACGTGACGCTCCGCGCGCCCGACGACTCGCTGTTCCTAAAATCGTGGTACAACGTCCAGCAATTTGTGTACGACACGCTTTTGGTCGCCGAGAAGTCGCGTTTCCTGTACGGATTCCGCAAGTTCCGCGACGTCCGCACCGAGGAACGCCTTCTTAAACGCCACGGAATCGACATGCTCGTGCCGAGCGCGGGCTACAAACTCGATGTCGACTCCACTCATTTTGTGTGGATTAGCCGCGAAACCTTGGAGTCGAGCCAAGGACTTCTTTTGTTCGACTTTCCATACAACGGCCCGTCGGATTTTGAGATGCAGAACCTCATACGCAGGATAGATTCAGTACTGATGCTTAATGTCCCCGGCCCGGCGGACGGCTCCTACATGGCCATAGAGAAACGCCTTGAGCCTTTTAAGTACGAATTTTCACGTAACGGCAACTACGTCTGCGAACTGCGCGGGCTTTGGGAGACCGAGGGCGACTTCATGGGCGGGCCTTTTGTCTCTAACTCCATCGTCGACACCGAACACAACCGCCTTGTGACCGTCTTTGCGTATGTCTATGGCGGAAAGAAGGACAAAAAGACGCTCCTGTGGCAACTTGAGGCGATACTCTCAACTTTCAAAATCCATTATGATGCAGAAGATTAGGCTCACGAAGCATTTTTCGTTCGAGGCGGCGCACGCGCTACACAACTACGATGGAAAGTGCAGCCATCTCCACGGACACAGTTACCAGTTTTTTGTGACTGTCATCGGCTATCCCGAACAAGACCCCGTCAGTCCAAAATGCGGCATGGTGATGGATTTCGGTCTGCTGAAAAAGATTGTCAACGAGGAGATTATAGACCGTTTCGACCATTCTGTCGTGCTGAGCGAGAAGTCAACTTTTAATTTCGACGCAAATAACCCTATATTCAGCAACACCATCATCGTCCCCTTCCAGCCGACCTGCGAGAACATGCTCATACATTTCGCCTCCAAAATCCAGCCGCGACTGCCGGACGGCGTCGAGTTGTGGAAATTGAAATTGTACGAGACGGCGGATTCGTATGCCGAGTGGTGCAATGAGGATAATTGAGGATTATTGACGGCCGCTTACCTTCAGGTACAACAGGCCAATCGCGACATATCCCAAAGCCATTCCAGGAATTGCGCCACCTTCAGCCGCCGTGCCCTGCATCTGAAAAGCCATCGGGAGAATAACAATATTGGGCACAACCATCATTATGAGCGTGGACACCACAAACAAGACCCAGTTGTTCTTGAACGCATCCCAAGTCTCATTCAAAAATTTAGCAATATCAATATCTTTCATGATTGTATAGTATTTAATCTCTAACAAAAAACAACTCGGAAATTGTTTTCTGGTGAAAATAATTCCGAGTTGTAGTTATTCTATTGAAAATTCGACAATTACACATTGTCAGTTGACGAGGACGTTCAGCTTGTTGTCGCTGAACTCGATAAGACCGCCGTTGACATCGAAAAACTTGTCGCCGTCCGTGGCGGTCGTTACCTTGATGCGTCCCTTCTCCAAGGTGGAGATGATGGCGGCGTGGTTTTCGAGAATCTCGAAAGCCCCTTTGCTGCCAGGCAGGCTTACCAACTTGGCCTCGCCGCTAAAAATCTGGTCGTCCGGTGAAATTATATCTACTGTCATTTCGGGTGCGGTTTTATTTGGTTTCCTTCAAGAGTTTTTCGCCCTTTTCGATGGCCTCCTCGATGGTGCCGACAAGGTGGAACGCTGCCTCCGGGTATTGGTCTACCTCGCCGTCCATAATCATATTGAAGCCCTTTATGGTGTCTTCGATGGAGATGAGCTTGCCCTTCAAGCCGGTGAACTGCTCGGCAACGTGGAACGGCTGCGAGAGGAACCTCTGGACGCGTCTTGCACGGGATACGGTGAGTTTGTCCTGCTCCGAGAGTTCTTCCATGCCGAGGATGTTGATGATGTCCTGGAGCTCGTTGTACCGCTGAAGGATTTGCTTGACCCTCTGTGCGCACTCGTAGTGAGCCTTGCCCACGATTTCGGGCGTGAGGATGCGCGAGGTGGAGTCGAGCGGATCCACGGCGGGATAGATGCCGAGGGAGGCAATCTTACGGCTGAGCACCGTCGTTGCGTCGAGGTGCGAGAATGTGGTGGCGGGCGCGGGGTCGGTCAAGTCGTCGGCCGGCACATAGATAGCCTGTACGGACGTGATTGAACCGTGCTTGGTGGATGTGATTCGCTCCTGCATTGCGCCCATTTCGCTTGCAAGCGTCGGCTGATAGCCCACGGCGGAAGGCATACGACCCAAAAGTGCGGACACCTCCGAACCTGCCTGCGTGAAGCGGAATATATTGTCGATGAAGAGAAGGATGTCGTTGCCCTTGCCCTTCTGGTCGCCGTCGCGGAAATATTCGGCTAC
>CAJOJG010000044.1 GCA_905234655.1 uncultured Bacteroidales bacterium | reverse complement strand
GATTTAATTTTGCTGCGTCATTAGTTTCGTATCTTGACAAAGGACTTCGCAAGGTACGACGCAATGACACGAAAAAGTAATTTTTAGAAGTCCCCTTAAGTCCAAGGGACAGATTCAAGAATTTTCACCAGCAAATCGATAACCTTATTGATAAATTCAACGATTCTGGATATTGACAATATTTCATTTCACCCACGCCGCATTTCACCCAACTATATATTCTCCAAAGTGTATATATCGTTGGGCTACAACCATTTATGTCGTGAATACATGAAGAACTTGGTTTCCATCTAACATTTGAAATCCAATGCCAATGATGTCATTTTTTTCTATTATTAATACCAATCACAACGGTTATGAACATTTTCCTTCGCTGTATTTAAATGGGAAAAATGTATGGCTGACTGAAATATTCCACACATTGCAGGCCAAACCTCACAAAGTTCTAATCGTTATTGCAGAAGCAAGCAATAGAATTTTGGATTTGCCCATTAAAAGTCCTGATGTCATAATTGAAGACGAAGAATACTATGAAAACACCAATTTTTTACCAGTTTTGGCAAAAATATCCCTGCGTTTTTGCCAAAACATGTATTCCTCAACGGCACAAAACGAGGTAGTGCTGGAGGATTTGATGTATTTTTGGGGAACGACCGATTAAAAGTCCAGACCCAGCGAGAAGTAGAACGTCCGTGGGAGTATCACGTGGCCTTCTATGCCCCATGCCCAGTCGAAGCGGAGGAAGTATCCGAGGAGGCTTGTGCGCAGTCCGAAACCATAACCGGCTACGATTGTGGGACGCTCCACGTCGATTGTCATTGTGAGTGGGCCGTCCACAAGGTCGTACTTGTTATAGGCATTGTCGCTGCCGGGCACAAGTCCGCTCCATGCCGAGCCGGCGTCAAAGAATCCGATAACCTGGAAGTCGTTAATCATCTTGACGCTTATCGGGCGGTTGGCGATGTAGCGGAAAAGCGGCAGGCGGAGTTCGGTGTTGAGGACAGTGAAGGTGTTGCCGTTACGGCAGTTTTGGATAAAGCCGCGCATGTTTGTACCGACGGCCTGGTAGACGTAGTTTTCTTCCTGGTCGATGCGGATCGACTGGTCAAAACGCTTGGAGACGTCGGCGGAGAATGTCGTCCAGTTGTCGACGCCGCCGAGGTAGTACAGTACTTTTCCTGTGCCAAACGATGTCGCGCCGGCAATCCTTCCTGCCAAAATCATGCAGCGGTGGAGCGGCAGGTAATAGCGGCAGTCGAATCCAACGGTCGAGATAAGGTCGTAGCGGCCTTCGACCTGCTGGTATAGTTCTGTCCATGCCTTCATCCTTGCGCCGGCGGGGATGTTGGTGGTTATCTGGTATGAATTGTCGAAGATGTATTCCGCTTTTGCCTTTGCAAATACCTGATATTCAGGGTCGCGCTCCAGCCTGTACGAGTCTATGACGAGGTATTCGGCTTTGTCGTAGCGGAGGCCGAGCGTGCCTTTTACGGCGGAAACTTGGCTGAACGGGTAGCTGGCGATGAACATTCCCTCGTTTGTGGCTACCTTGACGTAGTCGTCGTTATTGTAGGTGTAGCGGTGGAAAACATACTGTTTGTCAAGGCGTTTGCGGAGGTTTTCGAGCGAGAAGTAGTATTCGTAGCTGTCGAAGTTACCGCCCATCCTGAATGCCGCTGTCAGTCGGTAGTCCTCGAAAAGGTCTTTAAGTCCCACTTTAAAGAATGCCGAGGCTCCCGGGTCAAAGTAGTATGGTCCGCCGGTGAATGGCTGGTAGCCTTGGTTCAATGACGAGAAGTCTATTTGGCCGACGAGGTAGTCGGTGTAGAAGTTTGTGAAGTAGAGCCTTTGGGTCGGGCGTTCTGCCTTTTCGTTTATGTGGCGCGCCTTGAGGTCTTCATTATAGAAAATCAACTGGTGCGCAAGGCTCTTTTCCTCTTCAAAATAATAGTTTGAGATGTCATATTTGAGGCTGTCGGGGTGTATGAGGTTCTTGGGCGGGTTTGCGACTATGCTGTCGATGCGCTGACGCTCAAGTTTGGCTTTCTGTTGTTTGATGACTTCGAGGGAGTCTGTCTTTTGGCGTTTGCGGTCGAGGATTGTGCGGAAGTATGTGGGATTGAGCACAGACGGCACGTCCTTCGCGCGGTCGGTCGGCTCGGTCTGCATTATGTACCTGCCACGGTGGCGCGAGTTGAAGGTCAACTTGTTTTGAGGTTTCGTGATGTTGAGGTGGAGGATGTTGTGGTTTTTGTTGGACACCGGCTTGTAGTTGTTCGTGTAGCGGTAGTGGACGGCGGTGTCGATGGCGATGATGGTGCTGTCATGGACGAGTGCGTAGCGGTTGACGATGCCGTTACGGTCGGAGAGGTACGAGAACGAGTTGTGGGACATTTCGGACGGCGAGGTCTCGTTCTCATATTTAGTGTCCGTTATGCGTCGGAGGACGTTGGACTTGTGTTTGTAGTCATAGACGAATATGTCATACGACTTTCCAATCGGGTCGTGGTCGTCGATTTTTTCGGTGCGGAGCGTGTCTTTGAGCCTGTTGGACGCAAAGATGATTTTCGTGGAGTTCTCGGCAAACTGCGGGTCGATGTCGTCCGCAAGGTCTTTTGTGATAAGTTCGTAAGAGCCTGACGCAACGTTCATTACAATGATGTCGGTCATGCCGGAGAGTTGTACTGACATGACCATGTTAAGTCCGTCGTCGCTGTATGATGTGGAGAATACTTTGTCAAACTTCGGCAGCATCCTGCGCAACATTTCGTGCGAGGTCGTGTTGTATTGGTAGAGGTATACGTAGCCTTCTTCTTCGAGTATGAAGCTTATCAGCTGCCCCGACTTGTGCCATGCGGCGACGGGGTAGTTGTATTCGACGATTTGGCGGATTTTGTGTTCGCGGGCGATTAGTTTTTTGCGCTTTTTTGTGGCGTTGTCCACTAAGAAGACTTTTATGCGCCCGAGTTTGTTTGTGCAATAGAACGTGTACTTGCCGTCTGGCGAGAGTAACGGCTTGTCGTACACTGTGTTACGGCGGTATTTTGCGATTACGTCGTTGTCGTGGGCGATGGTGTCGCGCGGGATTCGTCGCCCGGCTGGGATGGCGAATTTTTCATTGTAGTACGAGACCCAGTCCTTGTTAAGTTGGCGGAATTTGGTGTTGAGGACTTGCTTGATGGCGAGGTTCGGGTTCTTGTTAATGCCTGTGAGATAGAGGATTCCGGGGATTGCCTCGCGGCCGTATGTGCGGTTAATGAAATACCACATCGAGTAGCCTGCGTATTTTGCGTCGTCGCCGGTCAGGAAGTTGATTTTGCGGTATTTGCGCGACTCGAAGCCGTCCTTGAGTATGTCTTCGATTTCGGAGTTCCATTCGTTTGATGCGTAGAATGACAACCCCGACGTGTACCATTCGGGCGTGTTGGTCGAGCCGGAACTTTGGACGCGGTTGCGTATGCCGGAGCCGTTAAGCGCGGTGTTGAGTATTATCGCGGAGACGGCTTCGCGGATTTGAGCCTCGTATTTGTTATGGTCGCCGTCGTAGTAGAGCATGACTTTGTTGTCGATGATTTTTGCGATGCCGCCGAGGTTGCTCTGCTGGTCGCCGGTCACTAAGCCTATGTTACTCTGCCTGAACTCCGCAAGCCTGTTGTAGACAATGAAGATGATGCGCCTTTGGACTGTCTTGCCGAAGAATTTCTCAAGTTCCGGGATTATCTCGAGCGCGCGGTCGCAGGTGTATTGGGCGATGTCCTTGCCTTGCTGGTAGTAGTAAGTGTCGAATTTTGGGTAACGGTAGTACATCCATTCGAACTCGGAGTACTGGACGCGGTTTTGTCCAAACTGCATCTGGTGGCCGTTATAAAACTGTGCGTCGGCTGTGGCGCATGTCAGGCAGAAAAACGCCGTTATTATCGTTCGCAGGATTTTGTTCATTAGTTTTCCTTTTTTTGTTCGGGGATTACGAGGTTGACTTCGTTAAAGGCGTAGGACTGGATTATTGACGAGTCCGCGTCCTCTATGGTGACGTATCCGTGGCGGTCTATGTCCCGGATTATGCCCTTGAAGACCTTTCCGCCGCTCCGGTATATGAGCGTGCGGTCGAGGCCGAGCATGAGCGACTTGTACTGCTGCGTCAGGCTGCTTGCGTTCTGGCGGCTGATGGAGTACAGGTTTTGCCTGATGAGGTCGATGAGTATGTTGAACTCGTGGTCGAGGTCGTATGTCTTGCCGGTCGTGAGGTTAAGTGATGTCGGGTTCGGCAGGTTGTCGGGGAAGGTGTCCTGGTTTATGTTGACGCCGACGCCGATTATGCTGTATTTGATGTAGTGGCCGCTGACGGTATTCTCGATGAGCATGCCGCATATTTTTTTCATTCCGATGTATATGTCGTTGGGCCATTTTATGGACACATTGTCCACGCCTTTCTGCTTTATGTATTGGGCGACGGCTGTGGCGACCGCCTGGGAGAGCATGAACTGGTGCTGGACTTCGAGTTTCTCGGGGTAGAAGACATAGCTGAACATGAGGTTCTGTGCGTTAGTGGAGTGCCACGAGTTTCCGCGCTGGCCGCGTCCGTCGGTCTGGAAGTCGGCACGGATTACGAAGTCGCCCTTTGGCGCGACGCCGTTTTGGATTTGACGCTGAGCCTCATCGTTTGTCGAGTCTATTATCTTGTATTTAATTTCGTTTGTCATTGTCCTTCTTGTGTTTTTTCGTTTTGTGGTTTGGCGGATTTGTCGGCGTTGCCGGTGGACACTCGCAGTCGGATTGTTTCTATTTTTGTGCGCCGGACTTGTTGGATGAACATCGTGAAGTTGCCGTCCTTAATCTCGTCGCCGACGTTGGGTATGTCCTCGTTAAGTTTGAGGATATATCCGGCGAGTGTCTCGTAGTCGTCCGATTTTGGCAGTCCAATCTTGTACTTGTCGTTTATGTAGTCGATTTCGAGTCGTCCTGCGAATACGTATTCATTAGGCCCGGTCTGTTTTTCGACAAAATCCTGTATGTCGTGTTCGTCCTCGATTTCGCCTGTGATTTCCTCTATGATGTCTTCTATGGTCAACATGCCCGCCGTGCCGCCGTATTCGTCTATGACAATCGCGACGCTCAGCCTTCGCTTTATGAAGAGTTTGAAGAGTTTGTCGGCGGTCATGGTCTCCGGCACTTCGATTGCGTTTGTGAGTATGCTTTTGATGGACGCCGGTTTCTTGAACAGCGACAGCGCGTTCACGTATCCGGCTACATTGTCAATGCTCTTGTCGCTGATGAGGATTTTGGAGAAGTTACTCTCGATGAAGCGTTTAGTAAGCGTCTCGATGCTGTCGGAGAGGTCGGCGTGGACAATCTCGTTACGCGGCACGAGACATTCGCGGATACGTATGTTTGTGAAATCCAATGCTTTGAGCAGGATTTTGAAATCGTTGTTGTGGTACGTGCCGGGGTCGGGGACTATGGGCGCATTGTCCTGGAAAGGTATGAGTTCGCTGAACTTGTCGACGCCATGCTTGTCCGCGCGGGCGACTACGGGGAACAGCACGACGTAGAGCCACGGGTAGATGAGGTTTGAGATTGCAGACGCCACGGACGAGAACCGCCTTAAAATCTCGTTGCTGTTTTTTGCCATGAGCGCGGCGGGGACGGTTTTGAATGTCACTAAAGCCACGACGATAGCCACTGCGATTGCTAATGGCTTTGCCCATGGGAAGGTGGAGCCGATGCCGTTGATGATGTACGTAATCATTATGCCCAACAGACATTCCGACACAATCTCGCCGGTGTGCATGAGCGTCACGCACAGTTCGATGTTGTCCATCGGGCGGAAGACAACGCCCTGGCGGATAGTGTGTTTGCGGATGTCGATTCCCAATACCAGCGGGTCGCACACGGACAGGGCGGCCTTCATCCCGGCGAAGAATGCCGTCGAGATTGCCCCAAATACGAGTAGTGATATTGAAAATGCTGCCATCTGTCGTCTTATGCTCTATGTCACACTATTTCCTGAAGGCGATGTATTGCGAGAACACAACCAGTATTTCTGTCAGTAAAGTAGTGAGTATGATTTGAGAAATTGTCTTGAAGAAGTGCGCGAAGCTGAACACGTCCAAAATGAAATACACTGTATGGTGAATCAGCACAAGCAGGCTGCTGTAGTAGATGTACCATACGAAACCCATGTGCATCAGGTATGGGCGCGTGCCGTTTTCGTATCCGTCGCGTGGCGATATGAGTCCGAGCACCCACGGACGGGCAAACGCCATGGCGACCGTCGCGCCGGAGTTGAGCCCCGGGGTGTCGCAGAATATGTCGACGACAAAGCCGATGAAGAATGACATGACCAGTAATGCCCACTTCGGCGTTTCGAATGGCAATGACAAGACGAACAGCGTGTAGAACAGCGGTGTGATGCCCCATACGCCGATGTTGATGTTGTTAATGACCATTACCTGTAACAACACCACGACCACAAACAATATGAATATCTTTCCGTATTCCTTTAAGTCCATTTATTGTGCAATTTTAGTTTCCTGCTCCTCCAATTTTTTCCGCTCGTCCTGTAGAATGTTCTCGATGACAAATACATTCGTCAGGCATTTGAGGTCGGTCAAAAGTTTAACTTTGATGGAATAGAAATTGTCGTCGCTGTTTTTATAGAAGTCCTCGATAGTCGCCACCGGGATTCCGACGGGGAAGATGGCGGAGTATCCGCTTGTGACCGCTGTGTCGCCCTGATGGAGTTCCACGTGGTTAGGGATTTCGTTAAGGATTGCGTAGCGGTAGTCGTCGCCTGGCCAGGTTATCGAGCCGTAGAAGTTAGACCCTTTGAGTTTTGCTGAAATGCCGGTCTTGCGGTTCAAGATTGAGATGGCGAGCGCGTAATGCTTGGAGACCGCCACGACCACTCCTGCCACGCCCGCCGCAGACATCACGCCCATGTCCGGCTTTATTCCGTCGTCGCTGCCGATGTCGAGGGTCAGGAAGTTGCTGTGGCGGCTTACGGAGTTCTTTATCACTGACGCCGTGCGCAGCCGGTAGTCGACCCTGCCGGTGGAGTCCGCATGGTCTTGGAATGTGGCGGTGTCGATGCGTATGAAGTCGTTGGAGTTAGTCTTTATGTTCGAGAGCTGCTGCATGAGCATTGCGTTTTCCTCGCGCAGGTGGAAGTATCCCACGTATTTCCACGTAAAGTCGTAGATACTGCCAATCATGTAGTTCGCCGAGGTGTTGAACACGGAGTTATGCCGTGTGTCGCCGCGTACAAGCATTATGATTGACACAACCTCCAACAATATGAAAATCAGCAGGAAATGTATTCTTTTGAGGAATCTGAACAGGCTGTCCATGCGGTTAAGTGTTATATTGAAATGAGGCTGCCATACGGACAGGCAACCTCATTTTATTTCCTTTTGGTTTCTGAAGATTTACTTGAGCAGGAACGGGAACTTGTCGACGTTCTTTAATGCTATTCCAGTTCCACGGGCAACGGCGTGGAGCGGGTCTTCCGATACTATGACCGGCAGGTTTGTCTTTTCGGCGAGACGCTTGTCGAGTCCACGGAGGAGCGCGCCGCCGCCGGTAAGGTGGATGCCGTTTTTGAAAATGTCGGCGTACAATTCTGGCGGTGTCTGCTCGAGGACGTTGAGGATTGCCGCCTCAATCTTTGTGAGTGACTTGTCGAGGCAGTGAGCAATCTCCTGGTACGAAATCGGGATTTCCACCGGCAATGCCGTCATCTGGTGAGGGCCGCGAACCATGTAGTCCGCCGGCGGGTCTTCGAGGTCGGTTATTGCCGAGCCGACGTTTATCTTGATGGCCTCGGCCGTGCGGTCGAAGACCTTGATGTTGTGCTGGTGGCGCATGTACTCCATGATGTCCTCGGTGAAGTCGTCGCCGGCGATGCGGATACTGCGGTTGCAGACTATGCCGCCGAGCGAAATCACGGCGATTTCCGTCGTGCCGCCGCCTATGTCGACAATCATGTTGCCCTCAGGCGCTTCCACGTCGATGCCGATGCCGAGGGCTGCCGCCATCGGCTCGAAAATCATCCATACGTCCCTTGCTCCGGCGTGTTCTGCGGAGTCGCGGACGGCGCGGCGTTCCACTTCTGTGGAGCCTGACGGTATTCCGACGACGATTTTTATTGCGGGCTGGAAGAGCATCCTCTTTCGGTTGCCCATCTTTATCATGCCGCGAATCATCATTTCCGCAGCCTTGAAGTCGGCGATGACGCCGTCCCTCAGCGGGCGGATTGTGCGTATATTCTCGTGTGTCTTGCCGTGCATGAGTTGTGCTTTCATGCCTATGGCAATGGTTTTTTCCGATGTATGGTCAATGGCGACAATCGACGGCTCGTCAACAACTATGCGGTCGTGCATGATGATGACGGTATTCGCCGTTCCGAGGTCCATCGCCAGCTCCTGTGTGAAGAATGAAAATAGTCCCATGCTTTAATTTTGTTTTTCTTGTGTTTTTTCCAAATTCAAAAAACTTGCCGTTTGTACTTTTCAGTAGTTGTTGTTTCTTGGCGGCAAAATTATCATTTTATTTCCAATAATACAATGATTTTGCCAATATTTTTTTATAAACAAAAATTTAAACGAATTAATAGAAATTAAAACGAATTGTTTATTAAAGTAAAGAATAGTTTGATTTTTCTATGGCAATTCGTTTAAGTTTATGTTTAAGATAACATTTTTTTGATTTCGACGGCGAGGTCGGCGAGCGGAATTTCCTTCTGTACGCGCTGTTTCCACTCGTTTTTGTCAGTGATGGTCGCCGCGAGTTCCTTGCCGAGTTTGAGGTTCTTTACCGACGCGACGCCCTTAGCCGCCTCGTCGCCGCCGATTATGATGGCGAGCGGGCAGTTGTTCCGGTCGGCGTATGCCATCTGGTGCTTCAAGCCGCGTTTTGCGCCGTAGTAGATTTCCGTGTCGATTCCTGCGGCGCGGAGTTGCATCGCGGTCTTTTGGTAGAGCGGCATGAGGTCGTCGTCGAATACGATGATTATCGCCGGGCCGTCTATCTGCTCTGGCACTTGGCCGGTGAGCGTCAGGAGTTCTGCGAGCCTGTCTACGCCGATTGATGCGCCTGTGGCGGGTACTTTAACTCCGAGGAGGTTTTCCACCAGGCCGTCGTAGCGTCCGCCGCCGCATATAGAGCCGACGCGCCTTTCGCGGCCTTTCGCGTCTTTGTAGGTCTGTAGCGACTCGACTTCGTAGATCGGGCCTGTGTAGTATCCAAGTCCGCGAACCATGCCGGGGTCGAGTATCGCCACTTGCTCGTCGTATCCGAGGTCGGCGAGGATGTGGTCTATGAGTTCGAGTTCGATGACACCTTCTTTATATGTGTCGTTCTCGTATGCGGGTTTCGATTTGAGTTTTTCGATTACGTCATGGCGTGTGCCGTGCTGCTCGAAGTCTTTTATGAAGTTGATGATGTTGTCGACTTCCGTTTCGGCGAGTCCAAGACCGGGAATTTGTGCGCCGGAGGTCTCGTCGGTGCGGCCTGCGCCGAGTTCCTTTGCGACAGCGTCGATGCCAATCTTGTCGAGTTTGTCGATGACGCGCATTACCGCCATTTCTTGTTCCTTGTCGGTTATGCCGGAGAATGCGAGCAGACCGTTGACAACCTTGCGGTTGTTGATCTTTATGAGGTATGTGCCGCGTTTAAGTCCAATGTTTTCAAGGGCTTGGGATAGAATCATGCAGTTTTCTGCGTCCGCGCTTACGTCTTCCGCGCCGACGGTGTCGAAGTCCATCTGCCAAAATTCCCTGAACCGTCCCGGGTCGAGTTTTGCCTCGAAACGGTAGACCGGTCCGTATTGGTAGCGGCGGAAGAGGTTTGTCTTGCCTTGGATTTCGCCGCGAAGGTGCTGCTGCCATAGGCTTTCGGCGTACACGCGGGCGAGCGGTGCCGTGAGGTCGTAACGCATTGCCACATAGTGGTTTTCCATTATGACATTGTTGTCCTGGTCGCGCATCTCGCGTCCTTCTGTGTCGTAGACTGGCTCTTGTTCGGGGTTTTTGAACGAGTACACGCCTTGGGCGACGCTGTCGGCGTCGGGAAGGTATTTGCCAAGACATTCGGCGTATTCGAGCACGGGGGTGTCGAACCTGCTGAACCCAAAGCGGCGGTATATTTCTGTCGCTTTGCTGATAATCAACTCTCTAAGAGCGTTTTGAGTAGATGTTATATCTCTGAATCCCTTAACTTTTTGGGGAACTGTTCCTCTCATTTTTGATGAATGTGTATGTGTTTGATTCGATTTGCAAAATTACAAATATTTTTAGAATATCAAAGCAATTTAGTGTTTTTTCGTCGTCATAGCATGTAAAAATGCTTTACCGGCCCGTGTCCGCCGCCGATTTTATATTCTGCACCGGCTTCGATGGCCTTGTGGAGGTATGTTTCGGCGTTTTGGACGGCGGATTCGAGGGAGTCGCCTTTTGCGAGGAAGGCGGCGACGGCGGACGAGAGTGTGCAGCCTGTGCCGTGTGTGTTCATGGTCTTTACGCGGCGGGCGGGGTAGTGGGTCGTCGTCATGGTCTTGGCGTTATAAAGCACATCGTACATGTCGTCGGTGTCGAGGTGTCCGGCTTTTAGCAGCACGGAATTTCCTGCAATTTCCGACAACCGACGGGCGCATGTGTCGAGTTCGGACTGTCTGCTGATTTTTTCACCGAGCAGGGCTTCCGCCTCGGGAATGTTTGGCGTTATGAGCAATGCCTTGGGCATCAGGTTCTTGCACAATGCGTCGATGGCATCTGGAAGCAGAAGTCGGTGCCCGGACGTGGAGACCATCACTGTGTCGAGGACAATGTTATGGGTGGGGGAGTCTTCGAGCGACTCGGCGACGGCGTTGACGGTTTCTGTTTTTGACAACATGCCGATTTTAATGGCGTCTGCGCCGATGTCTGAAAATACGGCTTGGGACTGTGCTTTTATGATTTCGGGTGGTATGTCGTGCACAGCGGTCACTCCAAGTGTGTTTTGGGCTGTGACGGCTGTTATGACACATGCGGCGTAGCAGCCACAGGCTGAGATTGCCTTTATGTCGGCGGGTATTCCCGCGCCGCCGCCGCTGTCTGTACCGGCTATCGCGATTACTTTATGATATGTCTTCATAGTTTTTGTATTTTTGATGACTGACCGAGGAATCGCAGGATGTACAGCCCGGGACGCAATGTCGTCAATGGGATTTCTATGGTCTCGCCTTTATTAATATTGTGTATTTTGCGCGCCAGGACTTTGTGTCCGGCGGCGTCAAAAATCTCAATGTCGGTAGCCGTGATGTCTATGGGCGACGTTATGTTAATCGTGCCGGTGGTCGGGTTGGGGTAGACCGTTAGCGGAGTTTTTGGGGCGACGATGTCGCTTGTGGCGGTCGTGATTTCTCCGAGGTCGATGGTCACGCTGTTGCCGATGTCGGATTTTGAGCCGTCGTCGTAGACATTGAGGACGTAGTACGTGTAGCACTTTTCACGCTCGACATTGTGGGTGAATGTGTGGGTGGAAGTGTCGGAGACGGTGTTTGTAAGTTCGTTGTTGCAGTATATCTCGTATCCCGATATTTTGGGGCTGTCGTCTTCGCCAGAAGGGTTGGCTATGGCGATGTCGTCAATCAGGATTGCGGTCGCGTTGCCTGATTTTGTCCTGTGGCTGATGTTGATGTATATGCTGCTGCCTTCGTAGGAGTCGAGCGGTATGGTGTATAGTGTCCACTCCTCGGTCGCTGTAATTTTTGTAATCTCCTTGTAGCGTGAAGGTTGGGTGTTTTGGCTGATGGTCAGAGAAGCCTGTCCGCCGATGGATTTTGCCCAAAAAGTAAGGCTCTGGGCGGTCAGGATTTGGAGTTTGGGCAGCGTGAGGTAGTCGTTTGTGGAGCCTGTGGCGGCTGTGTGGCTGACGATGCATGTAGAGCCGCTGTGAGGCGCGTAGTCGGGGTCGGCGGATTCTGTGGCGGTCGTCAAAGACCATGCCGAGTTGTCAGCGTCCATGTCGACATTGGCCATGAAAACGTCGGCGATGTCGTCGTCGCTTTCCATCGTGTCAAAATCCTCGCTGAATGTGTCTTCGGCGGTAGGCGTGGCGGTCTTCCATGTGAGTTCGACGGCGGTGCTGTCGTCGTTCAATGTGCCGAGGATTGTGGCCGGCAGGTAGTCCGAGCCGATGTTGGTGGGGTTGTAGGGCAGGATTTCGGTTGTGTTAGTGCCAAGGGCGAGCCATCTTTTCAACTGGTTTTCAGGCTTCGAGTAGTAGTCCCATGCAATCGAGACCATCTGGAAGTAGTCGTCGACGGCATCGTAGCAGTCCGCATAGCCGCCGCTCAGGATTCCGACAACTTTTTTGTTCGAGTTGAGCATCGACGCGCCCGACGAGCCGCCTTCGGTCGTGCCGACGTTCCACTGCGCTATGTGCCAGTGGCAGTAGGATTTATAGTGGGTGTCCTTGTCTTCTTCGGGGTAGGTGTCACGGTAGGGCGTGTAGTGTGCGATTGATATTTTCTTTACGTCGCCTTGCGGGTGGTGGATTGTGATGACTGACGAAAGGTCGTCGGTTTCTGAAATCGACACACCGGCAAAGTATGGCTGGTACGAGTCCGGGATGTTGTTGTTAAGGCGCAGGAGCGCGAAGTCCATCGTCGGATATTTTGTCGAGGACGTGCGGCCGGAGCGGTCTGTGTACGTCTCCAATGGCGCGGTCGCGACAAGCGTCGTGCCTGAGAGCGTGGAGTAGTTTTTGGGCGACGACTTCGAGCCGCACTGCGGGAGTTCGTAGTTAAAATATGCCAATGTGCCGTCCGCAGCGTCCTGGTCGCAGATACAATGGGCGGCTGTAAGGACATACGGCGTGCGGTCGCAGTTGATGTTGTTGACTAATGTGCCGGTGCAGATGTACGTGTCGTACCCTTCGTCGATGCTCAGGAGCAGTGTGGCGTGCTTGATGTCCTGGAACGCCTGGCCAGCGTCACAATTAATGTCAACTTCCGTGGAGCATGACGAGCCGTACATCGTCGCCTTGGAGAGCGAGGAGATTGTGTTGAAGACGTTTGCGTAGTCGTGGCAGATGGCTGTTATCCTGAAAGACTGCTGGGCGATGCCGTGTGGGATGTAGAGTTCAACGGTGATAGAGTCGCCCGAAACTTGGCGTGTCCTCAGTTTCATGTCGGGCGAGACGGCCTCCTGCGTTATCGCGCCGATGATGTCGGTCTTTGTCTTGTCGTAGAGGTACAGCTCGCACCCGCTCTCGATTCTAAGCCCCGACATTCGGAGCCCTATGGAGTATGCGCCGGCGGAAGTTATTGTCAATGTGCGGATTGTGCCGCTATGGGTTTCCGTGGCGGTGGATTCGGACATGAAGTCGATGTCGGTCTGTATGATTTTTCCGTAATACTCGCGTCCGTTAATCTTGTTGACGGATTTTGATTTTGAAAGGTCGGCGGGCATGTCGGCTTGTATCGTGTTCGGCTGGTTCATGCAAGTCTGCGACAGGCTCCTCGGCGCGCGCGTCGATTCTATCTGCGCCGCCGCTGTCAGTGACATTATGGCAAGAGAAGCCGCTATGATAATGGTTTTCATAATGGTGTTAAATCTTTTATGCGCAAAGATAATCATAAAGTGTGAGTTCTGTGCCAACAAAATTGCAAAAAAAACATAAATGGATTTCGGATTTTGGCGTGTGTTTGTTAACTTTGTGCCGTTTATGTTATACATTAAAAAAGACAATGGAAAAGAGATTTTTAGCAATCATACTTGCGTTAGCGTTTGGCGCGGCACCGATTCAGGCGCAGAATGTCGTCAAGACTGAGAATTTTGTGGCTATTAACGGTGTGAAGATGTACCTCCACAAGATGCGCCCGGGCGAGACTATAGAGGCCATCGCCAAGGCGTACAATACCACTGTGCAGGTAATCAGCATGAACAACCAGCAGTTCGGCGGCAAGTTCCCCACCGGCGCGATGCTCAGGATTCCTGTCGTCGCCCAGGACGCGACCGGCGGCAGCGCGCAGGAGTTTGCATACCACACTGTGGAGAAAAAACAGTCGCTCTACGGCATCGCGCATAAATATGGCGTGAAGGAGGACGACATCATCAAGTACAACCCGAAGGCCGCCACCGGCATTAATGCGGGCGAGGTGTTGAAGATTCCGGTCGGCAACGTCCAGAACCCTGACCGTCAGAACCTTAATTTCATCTACCATACTGTCAAGACTAACGAGACCGTTAACTCTATATGCACGTTGTACAAGGTCGACTTGTTCGACTTTTATAAGTACAACCCGAAGTCACGGACAAATTTCAAGGAAGGCGATGTCGTCGTCCTGCCAAAGAGCGAGTCGTTCTACGAGGAGCAGCCTGCCGAGGTTGTCGAGCAGGAAAGCATAGACTACCACGACATGATACGTATCGAGGCTTCTAAGAATCCTGACTACTCTGCGTGTGAGACTTACCACTATTCCAAGTCCAAGACAATCCGTGTCGCCCTGCTCCTGCCGCTCAATCTCGCCAAGAACGAGACGATGATAAGTTCATACGTCTCCGACCCTAACAAGAACTCGCTCGCCGCTAAGAACACAGTGAGCATTTTTGAGTTTTACGAAGGCGCGCTGATGGCGATAAGGGACTATCAACTAAAGGGTTATAATCTCCAACTCGATGTCTACGACACGGAGCGCAGCGGCAATGACGCCAAGATAAACGCCATCTGCTCCGACCCCGAACTTAAGAAGTCCGACCTCATCATTGGCCCGCTCTATACCGAGAACGTCACTCGTGTCGCAAAGTTTGCGAAGGACAACCAAATCGCGATGGTCTCGCCGTTTGCGATAAAGAACGAGTTGTTGAAGGACAATCCATACCTGTTCCAGTTCACGCCAAGCGCGGCGACTTCAATCGAGGAGACTGCCGAGTTTTTCGCCGGAATGTCGGACTGCAACCTTCTGCTTGTGCACCGTAACGACAATAGCCTCAAGCCCGCCGAACTGACACTCCTGCGCAACTACCGCGACATCATAAAGTCAGTCAACAATATTTCGCTCAAGGACATTGACTATGACAATGGCGGCAATGCAATCCTAAAGTCCGCGCTTAACGCCGCCGAGACTAATGTCATCGTCATGACGAGCACTGACGACGAGGTGTTCATCTCAAAGATTATCAACTACTTGACTAATCTCCAAAAGAACGAGAACTATAAGATTGTGCTGCTCGGCTCCCAGAGTTGGGAGAAGGTCAACAACATCGATGTGGAGTTCCTCCAGGGCATGAATTTCAGTTACCGTTCGGCGAACTTCATTGACTATGAGAATGACAAGGTGCGCAATTTTGTGTCCGAGTTCCGCGACCGCTATAAGAGCGAGCCTGCCATCTACGGTTTTTCGGGCTATGACATCACCAACTATTTCATTGGACAGTTGGCGCAGAAGGGCAAGTATTTCCACTTCTGCCTTACCGAGAACGAGGAGCGCGGCTTGGTCTATAAGTTCGACTTCCACAAGATTTCGCCCCTCGGCGGCTACGAAAACCATACGAACTTCGTGCTGCAATACAGCGAGAGGTTCACGTTGGAAGAAGTGAAATAGTAGGATGCTTCATCCCCGATTGGCATTCCTTTTTATTGCTTGTCGGGGATTATGATTGGTGCGTTTGGCTGCGGAAGTGTCTTACCATTGGCCGGCAGTTAGAGTCCTTACTAAGCGAATATTTATAGCACATCGACCCCGTTGAAATAAATTTCGGAGATGGCTGTGTCGTCGTAAAGCGCACCTTATATATACGTCAACGATTTCAAACTTGATTTTGCCATTGAAGGTTGAGTACTTGTGAGTTGCCCGCCGTGGCGCATGACAGTGCGATTAGAAGTAAAAGTGTCTTTTTCATTTTTTGAGTTGTAATGTGTTGTTATGAAAAAAGGCTTCCCGTTGTTTTGTAGACGGAAAGCCCATGTTGTTTTTTGTTGGTAGAACGAAACGTCCTTTGTGATTACTTAACCTCAGAGAAGTATTTGATTGTGCGAACCATCTGCGAGGTGTAGGAGTTCTCGTTGTCGTACCAAGAAACTACCTGTACCTGGTAGGTGTCGTCGTCAATCTTGCTTACCATGGTCTGGGTAGCGTCGAAGAGCGAGCCAAACTTCATGCCGATGATGTCGGACGAAACGATCTGGTCTTCGGTGTAGCCGAAAGATTCGGTCTGAGCGGCCTTCATTGCGGCGTTGATGCCTTCTACGGTAACGTCCTTAGCCTTAACGACAGCCACGAGGATTGTGGTGGAGCCGGTGGGGGTGGGAACGCGCTGAGCCGAACCGATGAGCTTGCCGTTGAGCTCGGGGATTACGAGGCCGATGGCCTTTGCTGCGCCAGTCGAGTTGGGAACGATGTTGCAAGCGCCTGCACGCGAACGACGGAGGTCGCCCTTGCGCTGGGGACCGTCGAGAATCATCTGGTCGCCGGTGTAAGCGTGGATTGTTGACATGATGCCCGAAGCGATGGGAGCGTATGCGTTGAGGGCTGCGGCCATAGGAGCCAGGCAGTTGGTGGTGCAGGAAGCTGCGGAGATGATTGTGTCGGCAGCTGTAAGGGTCTTGTGGTTTACGTTGTAAACGATGGTCGGGAGGTCGTTGCCAGCGGGAGCGGAGATTACCACCTTCTTTGCGCCGGCCTTGATGTGAGCCTCGGCCTTGGCCTTGCTGGTGTAGAAGCCAGTGCACTCGAGTACGACGTCAACATTGAGCTCGCCCCAGGGGAGTTCGGCTGCGTTGGGTTTTGCGTAGATGGTGATTTCCTTGCCGTCCACTGTGATGGAGCCCGGAACCTTCACTGTCTTGCCGTCTTCCTCAAGAACTGCGTCCTTGTATGCAACAGTGTGCTTGCCCTCGCCAAACTTGCCGGCGAAACCGCCCTGTGCGGTGTCATACTTGAGAAGGTGAGCGAGCATCTTGGGGGAAGTGAGGTCGTTGATAGCGACTACTTCATAGCCCTCTGCCTCAAACATCTGACGGAATGCCAGACGACCGATACGGCCAAAACCGTTAATAGCTACTTTTGTCATTTTATAATGTTAATTAATTAATTGATTAATAAATTGTCTCTTTCTTTGACGACCGCAAATGTAGGAAAATTTTTGTTATCGTGTATCATTTTTGAAATATTTTTTTTATTAAGTTTTGTTAACGGCGCAAATTATGCAGTATTTTTTGTTGTAATCAAAAAAAGTTTGTACTTTTGTCTTTGGTAAACTATAATGCTTTTGAGTATGGATACTGCAATATTAAGGCCACAGTCAATTTCCTATTGGAATGTGATTAAGGACGCAAGCGAAGACGTCAAGTTTGACTTGGTGGAGATGCTGTTGTCATCGCTACGCAAGATTCGGACGTTGAAACCCAAAATGACGAAGTCGCTCTCGCCGGCAGAAATCAGGGCACAGAAAGAAAAAGAGTTTTGGGCTTCGTTCAATGATGAAAGTGAAGACCATTCGGTGGATGTTTCATGGATACATGAGATTGTGAAGGATATGCCAAAAATCGATGCTGATGTCGATTACGACAGGATTAAGTATGACTATCTAATGGAAAAATACGGATGAAGAATATATTTTTGGATACCAATGTTGTCATCGATTTTTTTGCTCAAAGGGCTACATTTAAAAAACAATCAAAATAGCAAAAAAAATGGATCTTTTTGAAAAAGTAAAGGAACGCGCCAAGACTGCCGACCTGGGCAAGTACCAGGCTGGCGCCGACGGCTATTTCATGTTCCCAAAATTGGAGGGCGAGATTGGCCCCGAGATGAATTTCAGGACGCCATTCGGCGTGAAGCCCATCCTCAACTGGTCACTCAACAACTACCTCGGCCTGGCCAACGACCCCGAAGTGCGCAAGGCTGACGCAGAGGGCGCAGCTCAATACGGGCTCGCCGCACCGATGGGCGCGAGGATGATGTCGGGTCAGACTGTCTATCACGAGGAACTCGAGGCGATGCTCGCCAAATACGCAAAGAAGGATGCGGCTTTCGTGGTCAACTTCGGCTACCAGGCAATGATTTCCATCATCGACTGCATCGTGGATCGCAAGGACGTAATCGTCTATGACTACGAGGCTCACGCCTGCATCATGGACGGCATCTTCTTGCACAAGTCCAAGTGCGGCGGCGAGAAGATGAGTTACGTATTCCCGCACAACGACATGGAAAAACTCGAAAAGCAACTCAAACTCGCCACCAAGAAAGTCGCTGAGACTGGCGGCTCAATCCTCGTAATCACAGAGGGCGTGTTCGGCATGGCGGGCGACCTCGGCAACTTGAAGGGAATCACCGACTTGAAGGAAAAGTACAACTTCCGCCTTCTCATCGACGACGCACACGGATTCGGCACTATGGGTCCCAACGGCGGCGGCACAGGCGAACATTTCGGCGTTCAGGACAAGGTTGACATCTATTTTGCGACGTTTGCAAAGGCCGGCGCGGGCATCGGCGGTTTCGTGGCCACCGAAAAGCCCATCGTCGATTACCTGCGCATGAACATGAGGTCGCAGATATACGCCAAGTCGCTTCCGATGCCAATGGTAGTCGGCTTGAAAAAACGTCTCGAGCTCATGACCACCAATCCAAAGTACCGCGAAAACCTTTGGAAGATTGTCCGCGCCATTCAAGAAGGCTTCAAGAAGGAGGGCTTCGACATCGGCAAGACCCAGTCGCCCGTTACGCCTGTCTATATGCACGGCGACCCCAACGCTTCCGACGTGGAATGCACCGCCGAGGCTACTAACCTCTTGCTCGATTTGCGTGAGAATTACGGCATCTTCTGTTCCATCGTGGTATATCCCGTCGTCCCGAAAGGCACGGTGATGTTCCGCGTAATCCCCACCGCCGCCCACACTCTCGAACAAGTAGAGCGCACAATCGCCGCGTTCAAGGCTTGCAAGACCAAACTCGACGAGGGCCGCTACAAGGCTAAGCAAGTCAACCCGTGGGACATGTTGAAGTCAGGAAAGGTTGAGTTCTAAAGCTACTCTGCGGCTATTAGAACCGTGGTGGACGGCGTGTGGATGTTTCATTTGTTACATTCGTGTAACAAATGTTACATTTTCGTAAGATGTGATGCTCAAAATGGTAAGAGATAAGTGCCGAAAAATTTGCTGCGACGCCCGACTTTCTGTAATATTGCAGTGTGAAAATTACAACGTATTTATACTTGTTTTTCCGCTACATATTTAGTGCTACAACAATAATGTTACTATTGACCGTTTTATTATTTGTGAGAAGATAGATTGTTTGGCTGAACCTTATTTATTCGGTCGCATCTAATTTACCGTTCGAATAAGGAAAGGCTGGCTTGGAGTTGAATCCCGTGCCAGCCTTTTTTATATTTCGTTGATGATGGTGATGTAGGAGTCCTTGTCCACTGACGCTATCTCCTCGCCAATCATTTTCTTGACGACTTCCGCGATGAAGTCCTGGTCGAAAAGCCCGAGCCGTGCGGTGAGTTCTTCAAGCCTTAGGGGGCTTGGGCTGAGGGTTTTGTATATCATGTCGAATGCTGTGTCGAAGTCTTTGGAGTTCAGCGATTTGCTACGTTTTGAGCGGCACACGTCACATTCTCCGCAGTCCTCTCCGTCCGTCTCGCCGAAGTATGACACGAGCTGCTTAGAGCGGCATACCTGGTCGTTCAGGCAGTATTTTATCATGGCGTTAATCCTCTGCTCGTATTTCTCTTTCAAGAGGTCGTATGTCTCAGGTTTGATAATCAGCGACTTGTCCTCAAGCCTTTCGCAACAGTATATGAGGTATGGCGAAGTTTTTTGCGGGATGTAGTCGATGATGTTGACCTGCTTGAGTTTGTTGAGGTAGCCGTACACGACATCGACGCTGCACCGTTCTGACTGTGCGATTTTGTGTTCGTCGACGATGGTGTAGTTCGTGAAAATCCCTTCGTGGCTGCGGAGGAGGATTTTTATGAAGTAGTCGAATTTTGCGTTCGCGACCTGGAATTTATAGAGGTCTTCGCGCCCGACGGTGAATTTTACCTTGGACGGTGTGAAAACTTCGTCCGTGGTCTCTATGTAGCCGTTTCGCTGTAGGATTTTAAGTGCCGACAGGACTTGAAGCTGGTTAAATCCGTATTTGTTGGCGAAGTCGAAGAGCCTGAACGTGAACACTCGCCCTTTCGCGCCGCCGATTGGGATTTGGTAGTAGCTCCCGAGGGCGTTGTAGACGCGCTTTATGTATTCTTTTTCGGGGAATGACATCGTGAAGTTACGGCGGAGCTGGGCGATGTCCTTCTCGTCGTACAGCAGCACTGCATACGCCTTTTTTTCGTCGCGGCCTCCGCGTCCGGCTTCCTGGAAGTAGCCTTCGACGCTGTCCGGCAGGTCTGTGTGCACGACAATCCTGACGTCCGGCTTGTCGATGCCCATTCCGAATGCGTTTGTGGAGCATATTATGCGGAGGCGGTCGTGTTTCCATAGGTCTTGGCGGTAGTCCTTGTATTCCTGTGTAAGTCCGGCGTGGAAGAAGTCGGCGGAGATTCCTGATTGTTGGAGGAACTCGGCGGTCTCTTTTGTCCGGCGGCGGTTTCTTACATACACTATCCCGCTGCCGGGCTGGGAGTTGAGGATACGCAGGAGGTACGTGTTCTTGTCGGAGATTTTACGGACGATGTAGACGAGGTTCTTCCGCGCAAAACTTTTCTTGAAAAGGTTTTTCTCCTTGAACATCAGTTTGTCCTGTATGTCGTCCGCGACTTCGGGCGTCGCCGTCGCCGTCAACGCGAGTACCGGCACGTTGGGCAACATTTCGCGTATTGTGGCTATCTTAAGGTATGACGGGCGGAAGTCGTAGCCCCATTGGGATATGCAGTGGGCTTCGTCGATGGCGAGTATGCAGACGGTCATCTGCTTTAGTTTTTCGATGAACATGTCTGTGCTGAGCCTTTCGGGTGACATGTAGAGGAACTTTGTGTCGCCGTAGATGCACGAGTCGTATGCCGACTGGATTTCGAGCTGTGTCATTCCAGAGTATACCGCCACGGCTTTTATGTTGCGGCGGCGGAGATTCTCCACCTGGTCTTTCATCAGGGCGATGAGTGGCGTTATGACAATGCAAGTGCCGTTTTTGGAGAGTGCCGGCACCTGGAAGATGATGCTCTTTCCGCCGCCGGTGGGCAGGAGCCCGAGCGTGTCGCGGTTAAGGTCCGCGACGGAGCGGATTATGTCTTCCTGTAGCGGGCGGAACGAGTCGTAGCCCCAGTATTTCTTTAGTATGTCGCTGTATATGCTCATTGTAGTGGTGGTGATGGTCATGGCAAATATAGTCATTTTTTTCATATTGGCTGCATTGTTGAAAACAAATGTTTTCGTTTTGTGTGATATTTTGACAAATTATTTCTACTTTTGCAGTGATTTTTTGAACAAGGTAAATTTTTTTAGTTGAAATAAATGTTTCGTAAAATAGTTCTGACATTCATCGCCTTGTCGGTGTGGATTTCGTCGTGGTCTCAGCCATTGTTTTCCATAGCTGGCAAGGATGTGACTGCCAATGAGTTCCGCCGCGAGTGCAAAGATGTCGTCGACGGAGCGGACACCTCCGGGTTGTATTCCTTGATGATGGATTATGCCGACTACAGGCTCGTTGTCCATGATGCGCGGGTAAGGTCGTGCGACACGACGGCTACGTACCGCAGCGCGATGAGGCATTACAGCGACATGCTCATGTACCGCTATGTCGCCAATAACCCGCACAGCCAGGCTCAAATCAACAAGCTTTTCCAACATTCTGGCTACCAGTACAAACTGTGGGTGGCTCGTATCGACATTTATGCAAATTCGGGTCGCGACACTTCGTCCGCTTACTCGAAGGCGATGCGGCTTATCGACAGGATTGGGCAAGGCAGGCGTTTTGAGGACGTGGCAATCCAGTTTTCGGACGCGCCGGAGTCAAAGTATGACGGCGGCTATCTCGGATATGTCTCGCCGATAGATTTCCATGTCGGCGAGGAGGTCGAGGATTATATTTTTGAACATTGGAACGACGGCGAGGAAAAGGTCTCGCGTCCGATACGCTCCGGCAACTCATATTATATAGTGAAGGTCGGCGGAAGGCGCAGGGCGGTCTCTTCTGTCAATGTCTCGCCGATAATCGTCAGGAAACAGGCGCGCCGCCATGTCAACGACTCGTTGCGCACACTTTTCGGGTCGATATATTCGGATTTAAGTTCGGGCGCGAAGAGTTTTGAGGCTTTGCAGTCCCAATATTCGGACATAAAGTTCGCCGAGCAGTTGCCATTAGCCGAGGCGTACCGCAAGTATACGACGCATTTGGCTGACATTGAGGGCGTTGGCAAGTATTCACGAGTCATAGAGACGCCCAACTTTTTTTGCATCTTGAAGTTGAACTCTCAGACGCCGCTCGAGATTGACGACAATTACCGCAAGTGGCTGGACACGAGGATATACTCGTCAAATCTTTTTGCGGAGAGCTACGACGGCTTTTTGGACTCGCTAAGGACGGCGATGGGATACAGGAAAACGTCAGGCTTGGACAAGATATGCCGCCTGATGCCCGACTCGGCAATCTTCGAGGGCAAATGGGATCCGGGGCTTCTACGCGGATTGGACGGCGAGTTGTTCACCTTCGACGGCAAGTCATATTCGCTGAAGGATTTTGCGGAGTACATCGAATCCACGCAGTACAGCACCGGCTACATGAAAATCACGGACTATGTAGCCCAGCGGTATGACGACTACCTCAACCTCCTGACGCAGGACGCTGCCTCCAAGGTCATCGGCAACAGTGACTATTACAAGCAAGAAATGGCGTATTACAGCAATGCCGTGTGCTATGACATTGTGAATCCCGACCGCAAGTTCACGGCTAACGCGCTCGACACCGCAAAGGTCTACCGTTTTTATAAGGATTCGAAGATGTCATGCAAGACGAGCCACGTGCTTAACATAAGGTTCTTTGACTATTTCTCGGAGAGTAACAGGAAGAAAGCCATGAAAGTCTCGTCAGTGTTGGCTACAAACCCTCAGTACGCTTACGACCATAATGTCATGAAGGCTGGCGACTCCGGCATATTCCGAAAGGGCGACAACTCCTTGGCCGACAAGATTATAGGCGGCTATGACAGTGGCAGGTACAACGCCACGGACAATAAGGTCATCTTCTTTGCCGAGAACCACACTGTGGCGATTGTGGACGTTGAGCAGAAGCCGGTGGACTTGCCGGAGGACGAACTTTTCCAGACTGTGTCGCCCTTGTACCTCAAGCAGCAGAAGGAAGACTACCTCAGGCAGCTCCGCTCGAAGTACAACCTTGTTGTCCTGCCCGGAGCGTCACAGGTTTTGGAAACTATTGTGTTTTAAGTATTAGAATTAAAGAAAAAAATGAAAAAGCGAAAAATATATAGAATTGTGTGCTTTGTGGCTGTGATGTCAGTCGCAATGACGTACCTCTCATGTGGCGACGACGACATACACGGCGGCAAGCGTCCGATTGCGCGCGCTTTCGACACGTACTTATATTACGAAGACCTCGGCGACATCGTTCCAAAGGGTGCGACTGAAATAGACAGTACCATGATAATCAAGCAGTACATACACTTGTGGATTAACCATATACTGATGAAGAAGAAGGCGGAGCTGTACCTCAAGCCCGAGCAGAAGGACGTACAGCGGCAACTCGACGAGTACCGCGACAATCTGTTGATATACCGCTACAAGGACGAGTTTGTACGGGAAAACCTTGATACGGACGTGACCTATGCGCAGTCGATGGAATATTACAAGCGCAATCCCGACGACTTCATACTCAACACGCCCGCCGTCAGGTGTATTTTTGTGCAGATGATTGACGACGCGGAAGAAGTCTATACTGTAAGGCGGCTGCTCGATTTCCATTCCGAGAAGGATTCTTTGGCATTGGACGAGATTTGTCGCGAGAAGGCGACTAAGTACGAGACGTTTGACAATCGGTGGGAGTCGCTCGCGCAGGCGACTAAGTTCATGCCGACACTCGTCTCGGATAAGGAAAACGCCCTGAGGGCGCATGGCACAATCCGCGTCAACGAGGGCCAGTATGTCTATTTCCTCAAAATCCGCGACTACAGGTCGGTTGGCGACGTAATGCCATACGAGATGGCGGCACCGTCGATTTCGATGATTTTGATTAACAAGCGCAAGACCGAAATCATCAACAAACTTGAGCAGATTTTGTACGACAACGCCATGCAGCACCATAACGTCGAGTATATTTCGTTAGATAAATTGAAGAACTAAAAAAACATTTACCATATTCATCCAAATGAAAAGTTTAAAGACATACATAGCGGCTTGCCTCGCGGCGGCGGCACCGATTTATTCGTTTGCGCAGCAGCCATCCTCCGGCGACACAATCATTGTGGACAGGGTTGTGGCGGTAGTCGGCAACAAGCCGGTGCTCGAGTCGGCCGTCGAGGCACAGTTTTTTCAGGCGAAGGCCAGGAATGTCCAGATGACTAAGTGCAAGATATACGAGGACATGCTGTACCAAAAACTGCTCGTCTCGCAGGCGGACGTCGACTCGTTGACTGTGAGCGAGAAGGAAGTCGACGCAGAAATCCAGTCGCGCCTACAGGGGTTCATCGACCAGCTCGGCGGATTGGAGAAGGTAGAGGAATATTTCAACAAGCCACTCGGCGAGATTAAGGAAGACCTCCGCGATGTCACAGAAGACCAACTCCTTGCGCAGAAGGAACGTGGACAGATAACCGGCGACATAAAGATTTCGCCGTCCGAGGTCAATAACTTTTTCCGCAAGTTGCCGAAGGACTCGCTGCCGCTTATCGACCTCCAAATCGAGATGAACCAGATTGTGTTCTATCCCGAAATTTCAAAGAAGGACATTGAGGCGGTAAAGAAACGCCTGCTCGACATACGTGAGGACGTATTGAAAAACGGCGCATTGTTTGAGACAAAGGCGATACTTTATAGTGAAGACCCCGGCTCGGCGGCATCGGGCGGCGAACTTGGCATGATGTCGCGCAACGACCTTGTGCCGGAATTTTCGGCGGCGGCGTTCCAGCTCAAGAAAGATTCCATTTCCGATGTCGTAAAGTCAGATTTCGGCTACCACATCATACAGATGATAGACCGAAAGGGCGAGCGCATTAATGTAAGGCATATCCTCATGAAGCCTAAGTACACACCCGAGGCGCGTGCAAAATCCAAGCAACTCGCCGACAGCGTGTACAGTGTGCTTAAGGATGGCAAGTTGGCATTCGAGGACGCCGCCAAGATATTCTCACAGGACGACAAGACCCGCAAAAATGGCGGCCTCATGGTCAATAATGCCAATGGAACTACAAAATTCTCCGTCGAAGAAATCTACCCGACTAACTATTATAACATCAAGAACCTCAAGCCCGGCGAGTTCACACGCCCGTTCGAGACATACGACGACAAGGGCGCGGCGGTCTATAAGATAATAATGGTGAAGTCAAAGGTCGATCCTCACGTCGCCGCGCTCGAGACCGACTACCAGGTCATACAGGACATGGCTCTCGACAAGAAGTACCGCGAGGCGTATGACAAGTGGATCGCCGAAAAGTCAAAGTCCACTTACATCAAAATCTCCAGCGACTATAAGAAATGCCCATTTGAATATGATGGGTGGCTGCATACAGAACTCAAACGTTAAACGACCTAACCAAAATATATAATCCAACAATGAGCATAGAATTTAAGAACGATGTCGAGGCGGCCGACAGCCTTAAGGTACACCACGACAAACTGATGCACGAGATTGGCAAGGTTGTGTTCGGACAGGACGAGATAATCGAACAGGTGCTGACGGTCATGTTTGCCGGTGGCCACTGCCTGCTTGTCGGTGTCCCGGGCCTGGCCAAGACGCTGCTTGTCAACACAATATCCAAAGTCCTCGACTTGAACTACAGCCGCATACAGTTCACGCCCGACCTGATGCCCTCCGACATCACCGGCTCGGAGATTTTGGACGACGACCGCAAGTTCAAGTTCCTCAAGGGCCCGGTGTTCTCCAACATAATCCTCGCCGACGAGATTAACCGTACACCGCCTAAGACACAGTCCGCACTGCTCGAGGCTATGCAGGAGTACACTGTCACTGTCTCCGGCAATAACTACAAGCTCGACACGCCATTTTTTGTGTTGGCGACCCAAAACCCGGTCGAGCAGGAAGGCACATACCCGCTGCCGGAGGCTCAGCTTGACCGATTCATGTTCAATGTGATACTCGACTACCCGTCGCTTGAGGACGAGATAACAATCGTCAAGAACACTACGTCGGACAAGTCCGTCAGCGTTTCCAAGGTGCTGTCGGGCGAGGAGATGTTGTACTACCGCGACCTGATACGCCGTGCGCCGATAGCCGATAACGTCATAAAGTACGCCGTCACGCTCGCATCGCGCACACGGTGTAACACGCCGACCGCTCATCCTGACGCCACGAGGTACCTCAACTGGGGAGCCGGCCCGCGCGCCTCTCAGTACCTCGTCGTCGGCGCAAAGGCATACGCTCTGCTCCATGGCAAGTATTCGCCTGACATAGAGGACGTAAGGGCGGTCGCGCTGCCGGTGTTAAGGCACAGGGTAGTGCGCAACTACAAGGCCGAGGCGGAGGGCATAACCACTGACGAGCTTATCAAGCGTTTCTTTTAGCGTCCGGCACGGAAATATGGTTTTATAAAAAGGTGAAAAACTTAACATAAAAAAATCATTTTATTTGTTGTGGCAATTATATTAATGATTATATTTGCGCACTTTTTTGGATAGAACAAAAAACAGAGTACAAACCTTTAAAATCATATTTACTATGTATTGGACACTTGAATTGGCAACCAAGTTAGAAGATGCTCCCTGGCCAGCTACCAAGGACGAGTTAATCGATTATGCCATGAGGTCTGGCGCACCGATGGAACTCATCGAAAACCTTCAGGAGATCGACGACGACGGCGAGATTTATGAAGGCATAGAGGACATCTGGCCCGACTATCCGAGTAACGACGATTTCTTCTTCAACGAAGAGGAGTATTAATGTCAAGATAGAGAAATCCCGTATGACGACTGAAAGTTCTCATACGGGATTTTTCTTGTGATTTTTTTATGCGCCATTCCGAAGATCCAAATAAAATCATTATCTTTGCGGCGCGAATTAATAATTAAAAAGACAAAAATCATGTGGATAGTTTGTGCCGATTTGGAAGGCGTTTTTGTGCCGGAGATATGGGTTAACGTCGCCCTGAAGACTGGCATTGAGGAACTTAAACTTACTACTCGCGACATCAAGGATTATGACCAGCTGATGAAGTACCGCCTGGAAATCCTCGACAAGCACAATCTTAAACTCAAAGACATCCAGGATGTCATCAACACGCTTGAGCCTTTGCCGGGCGCGTTGGAGTTCGTCAGGGAAATCCGCCGCGCGACGAGGTTCGCCATTGTGAGCGACACTTTCGTGGAGTTTGCGCAGCCCTTGATGGACAAACTCGAAAACCCGTTCCTCCTGTGCCACAACCTCGAGACCGATTCCACGGGGCGTATCGTCAACTACCACCTGCGCCAGAGCGACCCGAAAAGGAAAACCGTCCAGGCGTTTAAGTCGCTGATGTACAATGTCGTGGCGTTTGGAGATAGTTATAACGACGTGACAATGATTTCGGAGGCCGACAGGGGAATCCTTTTCTGCCCGCCGGACAATGTGAAGGCTGACTATCCTCAGTATCCAGTGGTCACAGACCTCGACAGCCTTAAGCGTCAACTGCTTGAAATTGTGAAATAAACGGATAATAAAAAATGGGATTGTTCGGCTCTAAAAATAACGACAGGATTGGTGTCAAGAATCTTGAACTCAGGAACTTCATCTGCGAAGTTTTTGGGCGCAAGATTGCCTCGTTGCCACAGTTCGCCTTGGAGGACAAGGGAATCGACTTCCTGCTTGTCGATGGCGATGTGCTTGTCACCGAGGGACTTAGTAATTATGACATGGGGATATTCGGCCCACGGAAGAACTATGAGCTCGCCATCCGTGTCCCTTTTAACTGGAACTATTCGTCGGCCGACAGCCACGAGACGTGGATTGTGGAACTGCTGAAGGCCATTGTCTACGATGCTATCGACGGAGCTCGCCACATTTCCGAAAAATATCTCAAGGTTTTTGAAAATCCGTTCCATTATACGTCGTACCTCAACAGTGTGACTTTGTGCCGTGTCGCTGGCAAGACGCTTGCTAACGGTCGTGATGTCAGCTTTATGATGGCTGTGCCGCTGTATGAGTCCGAACTCGTTGACAATCATTATCTTGAGCCGTCATTCGACCTCAAGGGGCTTGCATGGCAGCGCGCAAGCCTCGCCCGTGGCAATGAGTATTTTGAGACGCTCGACGACTATTATCCATACGAATGTTCCGATGATGTCCAGGCGTTGGAGGAGTACGAGGTGATTAAGATTGATGCGCTTCCCGGCTGGGACAGCGATGTAATCGGTTGCCGCGTTTCTACCGGTGTCCTGGACTATAACAATAAGGTCGGCTATATGTACCGCGCGACGCCCGAGGATGATTTTTCGGGCTGGTATTTTCTGGAAAGCGAATCGGAGTTTGTGCGCGGGACGTCGGACGGTCTGCCTCTCGATTTCTATGCTAACTTGGACAGCGACCTCTACACAATCGCCTTCCAGCACCCCGAAATTGTCCCCATGCTGCATAAACGCCCCGGCAAGGCGTATATCCTGACTGAAAACGATACGTATGAGGAAGTGACGGAATATTAGTTGTTTCGAACCTCACAGTTTCTTGTTCTTTGCAATCGCCTCGCGCATGGCTTGGGTGTTGAGCCAGCGGCGGGAGCGGAGGTAGAGGAGATGGATTGTGCCGCGGGCGGTAAGTTCGAGAGCCATGACTGTCCAAACGCCCACGAGACCCATCTTTTCTGCGGCGAGCATGGACAGTGGAATCCTGATGAGCCACATCGACGAGAGGTTGATGATGTTTGGGGCGACGCTGTTGCCCGCGCCGACAAAAACGCCGTAGCACACAATCGCCGCGCCGAAAAATGGCTCTGCAAATGCCTCGATTCTCAGTATTTTTGCGCCGAGTTCTATTATTTCGTCCACAGGCGTCATCAGCGACATCATGACGTTTGCGGTGGCGTACATTATGACCGCCATCAGCGTCAGCGTTATCATGCCCGAAATGACGGTGATTTTTGCAAAACTTTTGGCGAGGTTTCTGCGTCCCGCGCCTACGCACTGTCCGACGAGCGTCGTGGCGGCGTCGGCAATCCCGAACCCCGGCATGTAGCACAGCCCTTCTATCGTCACTGCCAATGTGTCCGCCGAGATGCTCACGTTGCCGAGCGGTGCGACGATGGCGACTACAATGGTGGCAGCAAGGCTCATCGCCGAGCGTTCAAGCCCAATCGGGATGGCGATTTTGAGGGCTTTGCCGGTAGTCTCGCGCGACGGCATGAACGAGCCGCGCTCGCCGTAAATCCTCAGTTCCTTGGACTTGCAGACCATGTACCATGTCGTTATCGACGATGTTATTATGAATGCCAGTGCAGAACCCATCGCCGCGCCTTGGACGCCGAATCCCGCGCCCGGCATGGTGAATGTCGTCCCGAAGAGCGACATTTCGCGTGTGTCGTTGATGAGGAAAAAGTTGAATATCACGTCCAAGACGCACATCACGACGTTCAGTATGCTCGGGAACTTGACATTTCCCGCGCTCCTGAGCATACTCGCGGCGAGGTAGTCGAGCTGGAAGAATGGGATTCCCAGCGCAAAAATCAGGAAATATCCCGACGCGAGCGGCGCAATGTCCTCGCCGCCGTTGAGCCAGCCGGGAAGGTGGCCGCTGATTATCGCTCCGACGGCCGCTAAAAGCAGCCCCCACAGTATGCACACCGTGAACGACTGGCGGAGCAGGTTGCGCGCGCCGCTGTTGTCGCGTGCGCCGATGCGGTGGGCGACCATGACCGCGAAGCCCGACACTATGCTTTCGCTTAGTCCGCCGAGCAGCCATGTGCTTGTGCTTACTAACCCGACCGCCGCCGAACATTCCGCGCCAAGGTGTCCGACCATGGATGCGTCGATGTATTGCATCAGGATGAATGAAATCTGTGCCAACATCGACGGCGTCGACAACTTGGCAGTCAGGCTTACCTGCTGTCGGGTCGTCAACGTTCCGTGGTTGCGTATCAGCTCCAACAGTTCTGTATGTGTAGTGCGCATGTCTTTCCGTTACGTTTTTTTGAAAACAAGCGCAAAATTATATAAAAAACCTGACATTTTCTACACCGGCAAATAAAAAGCCAAGGCTCGCACTAAATTTGCATTGTAATAATCAATCCAAATTGCAAAATTTGGGAATTTGTTTAATTCAATTAATGATAATTTGATATGGACAGACCA
>CAJOJG010000043.1 GCA_905234655.1 uncultured Bacteroidales bacterium | reverse complement strand
CCATCCCGAACAGAGAAGTTAAGCCCGCTTGCGCCGATGGTACTGCGATGAAATGTGGGAGAGTAGGTAATCGCCAAATTTTTTCGACAAAAGCGAAGGCGCTTCAAAAGAGATTTTGAGGTGCTTTTTTTGTTTGTGTGTGGCTGGGTAGGGGGTATAAGGAAGATGTGTTTATGAGAGTGTGCCAGTTACCCTCATGCTTCCATTAGTGTTGTATGTCCTTTTAAGGGGACAGCGGTTTTTTTAGGTTGGCGAGGGTTGCCAAATCAAGAATAAAGCATAGACAGCCTATACAAAAAAAACTTGATGTCGGACACTCCTCTGAATTGCGCCCTGAATGCTTTGATTTTGGCGTTGAATGATTCAGCCGACGCGTTGGTCAGCCTGTCTCGAAGTAGTTGACGATAGTGTCGTTATGGTTCTCAAAGGTGGAAGGATTCCACTTTGTTGTACCATCTGGCCAGGTTCAGCCTCGCCTCCCCGGGCTTGGAGTTCTTGTTGAAGTTGTCCACAAGTTCGAGGTATATTTCATATGCCCCTCCAAGTTGTGGGTACATGGAGAAAAGTATGGCGGCCCTCGCTTTCTGCTGCTCGTTCCATTTGGACTTGTGCGGGTGTCTGTCTTTTCGTATTTGACAACTTCAAAGTTGTCTATCAGCACATCGGGTAGGATGGCGCGTAGTAACTTTACTATTTCTTCGAGGTATTAGTTCTTTGGCATCACTGCCCGGACGGGGAAACCGTGACATCTGTAGAAATTGTCTATCGAAATATTATTGGAATTGAAGTTAAAGGATAGTGCATTATCAGGCGAAGTTGTATGAAGCGAGGATGTCCAATAATAGCCTCCTGTACCGGCAATTGAACCTACTGCCCACATTGCATTCGCCGCAGGGAAGAAACATTCTTTTTGATTCTTTTTACTCTTAAACATATAGCCCTCAACACCTTCGATTACCGTTATCTTATAATCACAATTATCAATAAGTTCTTGAAAATTATCACAAGAAGGCATAACACAACTATTTCCGCAAAAAGCAACTGCGACATCATCGTCATAGGTTAACTGTCCCAAATTATCAACTTGAATTCTGCAATTAATTAGTTCAGGTATCAACAACTTTCCGATGGAATCTTCTGTTAACTGCGGGATATCACCGATAGCAATACCTTCTCCACCCAAATCATTGTTTTGAGCAAGTTCATCGGCTTGTTTTTCAAGATTTGCTATCTCTGACTTCAATCTTGAAATTTCATCAACATTTGTACTCTCAGATAATAGTGCATTTAACTCACCTTTCTTGAATACAATAGATTGCCATTCTTTTGATTTGGCTTCTTTTTCTTCGCTTATTCCGAAGGAAGCGAACATCTGTCCCTTTGTGAAATCGAAAGTAAAAGAAGCTCGTTTTTTCGCGATTTTATTTGCAGATGACCGATTATTTTAGTATGTTTGCTGCGAATAGTCGAATATAATTTTGGGAAGAATGAAAAGGTTTTTAATTTTATTTGGGATTATGATATTTTGTGCGGAGAGTTTCGCACAGTGTATCCATTTTAGTATAAGTGGCGGAGCTGGCTCTGTGAACACTACTGACAGGCGTGCGGCTGGGGTGTTCGGCTTTGATTTGGGTTATGAAAATCAGAATGGGTTCGATTTCGGCGTCTATTTTTCTGGGGCGGTCACTGGCACTAAGTATGACAGCCGCTTGGAAGGTATGTTCGATGATTGTGAGTTTAAGTACCGAATGTTTTATGGTGGTGGGTATTTCGACAAGGTATTGTACCGTAATTCTGTTTTCTACGCATCGGCGGGCGTGAAGGTTGGCTTTGGCGGTGCTAATTATAGCAATGACACTGTGGAAAAGGAAATTTTTGACTTTGATGACGACGATGAGGAATATGTAAGTGGTGTCGTCTATGAGAAGGCGGACAAATGTTTTGTGATGGCGTTGGAGCCGTTTGTGTCCGCAAATTTTAAGGTGAACGATTTTCTTGTGCTTTCGGCGTGTGCCGAGTATCGGAATCTACTGTTCACAAATTTGCATTATGGCGGTTTACATATTGCTGGTGGCAGCGACCTCAACGGTGTTTCCTTTTTGGCAAAGGTAACGTTTGTGGCAGATTTTTGAATGTTGAAATTATGAACTAAAAAATATGGATAATATGAAACGGAACATTTTCTTATTGCTTCTTGTGTCGCTGTTAGGCGTGTCGGGTGTCTCGGCACAGACTGGCAACGCTGAGACAATACGTGCGCAAATCGCTGATTATCTGAAGTCAAAGGGTATCTCAACAGAGTTGAATGGCAATGCGCTAAGTTTTGAGAAGGACAGTTGTGGGTACTTGATGATTTTTGATGGCGCGGAGCCGACGTATGTGGAGCTGCGGCTGTATGATGTCGATGTGTCGGAGTGCCATGTCCCTTCGATTCAGAAGGCGACCAATTATGTCAATGTCAATTTTGGCGCGTTAAAGGCTGTGCTTTCGACGGACAACAGGATGCTGGAACTCGGTGTGGAGATGTATGTCAGGAAGGCGGAGTCCGTCATGGAGAATTTGGATTTTTACACAGAGCGATTGGTAAAAAGTCTGAAGGTCATCGACGCTAAATACCATGAATTTGCTGATAATAGGGACATTATGACACGTGATATTCCTTTCGAGGTATATAGTGCCGATGTGGCTAATGTCGACAAAGGTGACAATATAATCACACCTTTAGATAAGGACATTCCATCGTCCGAGACCCAATATATCAACACTATGCTGACGATGAATGTCTATAGTGAGGGTGAATATCAGGTCGATGTGAAGTTCATCACGCCGACGGGCTGTTCGAGGGTAGATGAAAATTCTGAATTTTCATTTTCAGTTCCGTTGAACATGACGAAGTCAAATAAGACGTACCTGGCAGGCGGGTGGGGTAGTCCCAATCCAGGTACGTGGCCTGCAGGTGACTATCAAGTTGAGTTGTACTACAAGGGTCGGCTTTTCTACATCAAGAAATTCTCTATCCATTAGGTATAGTGTCGCTTTGCGAGAAAGCACACATATTTAAATTTGTAAGCATAAGAAAAAGGTTGTCGAAAGAGGTGGATTGTGACCGTTTCCTTGGACAACCTTTTTATGTGTTTGTCAAACTCACACTGTGACGACGATTTTAGACGCCATTTCCTGGACTTTTTTGCGGGCGGCGTCCACAGATTCGGCGCGGGCGAGGAGGACTGCCATGCGGCGGTGTCCGTTGACGCTCGGCTTTCCAAAAATCCTCATTGACGTGTCTGGTATCGAGAGCGCGTCTTCAAGTCCGCTGAACGTGATGTCGTGGCTGTCGCCGTCCACAACGATGGCCTTTGATGCCGAAGGGCCGTGGAAGGCGATGTCCGGTATTGGCAGTCCGAGGACGGCGCGGGCGTGGAGCGCAAACTCCGACAGGTCTTGGGAAATCATTGTCACCATGCCGGTGTCGTGGGGGCGTGGCGATACTTCGCTGAAAATCACCTCGTCGCCTTGTACGAACATTTCCACGCCAAAAATTCCGCGTCCGCCGAGTGCCGAGGTCACTTTCTCGGCGATTTTTTGCGCCTTTTCCAAGACTTCGGGTTTCATCGGCTGTGGCTGCCATGATTCCTGGTAGTCGCCGTCCTTCTGGTAGTGGCCGATTGGCTCGAGGAAGCTTGTGCCGCCGATGTGGCGGACGGTCAGGAGTGTAATCTCATAGTCAAATTTGACGAATCCTTCGACGATGACCTTCCCTGCGCCGGCGCGTCCGCCTTCCTGGGCGATGTGCCATGAGCGGTCGATGTCGCCGGCTGATTTTATGACTGACTGTCCGTGTCCTGACGAGCTCATTATGGGCTTCACGACACATGGGATGCCGATTTCGTCCACTGCGGCGCGGAACTCGTCTTCTGTGGCGGCAAACTTGTACGGCGAGGTCTTTATGCCAAGTTCCTCGGCTGCAAGTCGGCGTATTCCCTCGCGGTTCATGGTCAGGAACGTGGCGTTTGCAGTCGGAATTACGTTGTAGCCCTCCTTTTCGAGTTCCATGAGCGTCTTTGTGTCTATCGCCTCGACTTCGGGGATGATGAAGTCGGGCTTTTCAGCCTCGATGATTTCGCGGAGGCGCTTGCCGTCGAGCATCGAGACGACATAACTCTTGTAGGCGACGTGCATCGCCGGTGCGTCGGCGTATTTGTCAAGCGCAACTACCTGGATGCCAAAACGTTGGAGTTCGATGGCAATCTCCTTTCCCAATTCTCCTGAGCCGCACAGCACCGCCTTCTTGCCGCGTGGCCGGTTTAGTGTTCCAATTTCTAGCATGATATGGTTTCCAAATAAGGTTGATGATGTAGATTTCGATGCAAAAATATACAAAAATGACATTTGCCAAATGTTTTAACACAATAAAATTTCCTTAATAACTTTTAAATTTTTATCTTTGCCGCCAGAATATTATAATAACAACACGCAAAATCTTTAGTACGATGGAAAGTGTAAAAACAACCACAAGGACAGCCCTGATGCTTGCAGCAGTGCTCGCCGCCGCTCATAACGTCGGCGCGCAGTGTGTCAGCGGCAATTGTTACGATGGATATGGCGTTTACCAGGACGACAAGATTCGTTACATCGGTTTTTTTGACAATGGAAACCCTAACGGTCACGGAGTCTTGTATTTCGCTGGCGGCGACTGCTATATCGGCAATTTTAAGGACAAGAAGTTCGACAAGAAGGGTACTTACTTCTTCGCCGACGACGGTGCAAGGCAGATTGGCTATTTCACTAACGGCATGAAGAACGGCCCTGTCGAGGAGATAACGCTCCAGGGAAAATCCTACCACGACTTTTATGTTGACAACGAGTTACTCCAAAAGAACATACCAACGAAAGGCACTTTGTACGGCGACCCGAATAACGGCTACAGCATGACGATTTTCGAGGACGGAACGCAGTACGAGGGCTATAACCGTGACGGCAAGCATAACGGCTGGGGTACTCTCACTAAATTCGATGGTTCTGTGTATGTCGGCGAGTTTGTCGATGACCAGTTCAACGGCTATGGACAGCTCACGACCCCTGACGGCGAGGTCAAGGAAGGCATGTGGGAGAACAACCGTTATGCTGGCGAGCTCAAGAACCAGATTGGTTGTGTCAGCGGCGACTGCATGAACTCCTACAGTGTTCTTATCGAAAATGGCGAGAAGTACATTGGCGAGTTTAAGAATGGCCGTCCGCACGGCATGGGCAAGTTCATCCTCCCTAACGGCAGCGTCTATACCGGCAGTGTCGTCAATGGCAAAATCGACGGTATGGGAACCATGGTCTATGCCGACGACGGGAACCCGATTTCGCCTGCGAGGTATGTGGGCGACATAAAGGGCGGACAGCCCAACGGCTTCGGCGCGGTGTTGTACCGCAACGGCGACATCTACTATGGACAGCTTGTCAACAATGTCTTCTCGGGCCAGGGCGTGTACTATGAGAAGGCCACTGACTCCAAGAAGTCGGGATTGTACCGCAATGGGTCTCTTGCATTGACGATGCCGGAGCAGGAACTCGACCTTATCTTCGGCGACAAGGAAGGTTTCGGCCTTAAACTCACAGAAACAGGCCGTTACGCCGGAAACCTAATGGCCGGCGAGCCAAATGGCCAAGGCATGTTGGAGACATACGACGGACGCTTGATTATCGGCGAGTTTGAGGACGGCATGGCTAACGGACAGGGCTTCTGTGAGAATAACACCACAGGCAACAGGTACATCGGCCAGATGCGCAACAACAAGATGACCGGACGTGGAACTATGTTCTACGCCAACGGCACTAAGCAGAAAGGATATTTCAAGGACGGACAGCTCGCACAGGAGACCGTCGAGGCAAGGATAGCCAAGCCGGTAGTTTCGTGGACTGCTCCGCAGAACTACTCTATGGACGTCACGGAGGGTACTTTTGTCGTCAAACTTTGTGTCAACTCCACAGTGCCTATCGACGAGGTGTCGATTTCGGACAATGGCGTTGTGAAGGTCAACAAGGCCACACGCGGCTACGCGATGAAAAACTCGATGTGCGACTATGCGTTCGAGTTCGAGATACCGATCGACCCGGGACGTAACGAAATCAAGGCGATGGTAAAGAACGAAGGCGGCTCGACGTATTCTGAACCGCGTTATGTCAACCGTCAGGAGTCCGACGCTGTAAGTAGCCAGGCACGTCTCGCGCTTATCATCGGCAACAGCGACTACCAGTTTGTCGGCAAACTTCCCAATGCCGCGAACGACGCGACGCTTATGGCCGGTGTCCTCAAGTCCCTCGGCTTCGAGACGATGGTGTACACTGACGCCGACCGTAACAAGATTAAGAACGCGGTCTATGACTTTGGCGAGCGGTTGACGGAGACTAAGGGCGTTGGATTGTTCTTCTACGCCGGCCACGGTATCCAGGTCGACGGCGTCAACTACCTTGTGCCGGTTTCCGCACAGCTTAACCGCAGGGAGGATGTCGAGGACGTATGTTTCAGCATCAACAAACTCCTCGGCCAGATGGAATATGCCGCCAACGACTTGAACATCGTCATTCTCGACGCTTGTCGTGACGACCCGTTTGCGGCGACGGCATCGCGTGCAGTCAAGAGCAGCGGCGGCGGTCTTGCCCAACTCAACGCGCCGAAGGGTACTTTCATCGCGTACTCGACCGCGCCTGGCAAGACTGCGTCCGACGGTACTGGCAAGAATGGCCTCTACACCGAACAACTCGCGAAGGCCATCAAGACCCCGGGCTACAAGATTGAGGACGTATTCAAGCAAGTCCGTAACGAAGTGTTCCGTATCTCCCACGACCTCGCCGGTGACGGCAATGAGCAGATTCCGTGGGAAAATTCTTCAATCTTCGGCGACTTCTACTTCTTGAGGTAAACGACATATTGGATAATAAAAAAGAAACGCAGTCAGAAGGATTCAGGCTGCGTTTCTTTTTTATGGATTTTGCTTACTCCCAGTAGTTGATTGTCCTGAAGTGGAGTTCGTAGCGGGTCAGGAATGTCGGCTGTTTTTCGACTGTGGCAGGTTCGGACTGCGTGACTGTGGCAGGTCCGGACTGCGTGGCGGTCGTCGAGTTCTGTGTGCTGTTGCCGGTATTGTCGCCGCATGATGACAATACCATGGCTGCAAGAGCAAGTGGAAGGATGGATTTTGCTTTCATTTTGTCAGTTTTTTGTTATTATAGATGTTCTTTGAAGTATTCCATGTATTTAAGTCCGTCAGGCACGTAGTGGGCGTGGTAAGTGGTGTATTTGCCATTTTTGGGGACAGGCCTGCCGGTGTTGTGGATGTGGAATGCGTCGGCGTATTGTCCCTTGCGGACGTAGTTTCCGTATGTCCCGTCAATCCATTTAACGCCATAGTACAGTGAAGTCGAGCCGCGCAAGTCTTTTATCTTGATTCCAAGGTGGAGGCACTTGTATCCCATCAGTTGGAACGGTCCCCATGAGGATGCGAGGTTGCGGAGCGCGTCGTCGTTCGCGTCCTTGAGGTCGGCGTGTGTTATGGATTCGAGCGATGCCCTTTTGCGCTCTTTGATTTCGACGAGTTTGTTGTACACGCCTTGTTCGAACCTCGCCGGCACGTCCCTTTTGCCCGAACATTCAAGCATGATGACCGCCATCAGGTATTCTGGCGGCAGGTCGAACTGGTGGGCCAAAATCTTGATGTCGTGGCCGTAGTTTTCTATCGCGGCTTCGCATCCCGTGTCTTGAGCCGTCGTGGATGGTCGGCTGCAATATTTCAAAAACAGGAACAATCCTATCAGCCCGACCACGGCTATCATTATCATCGGCAGCCGGTCGGGGTTGTTTTTTTTCTTTTTCTTAGGCTTGCTCTTTTTCTTGTAGTTGACCATAAGAGAGTATTTTACACGTCTAAAGTAAGCCAGTTTTTTCTGAATGTATTTCCATAAATTACGTAACATCGCTTTGTCCGGGTTAAAAAAGAAAGCAGACACAAATTTAGCGACAATTTTGGAAATATACAAATGGCACATACAAAAAGCGGCGGCATTTTTGATTATTGCCGCCGCCGTTTTGTTCGTGTGTGTGTTGGGATTTTACTTCAGGTTGGCGAGTGCCTTGTTGATACGCCTGAATGCTTCCTCTATTCTGTCAAGTCCTACGACGTATGACATCCTGATACACTCGTCGACGCCGAAAGCACCGCCCGCAACGCATGCCACGTGGGCTTCGTTAAGCAGGTAGTCGCAGAAGTCGAATGAGTTGGCGAGCTTCTTGCCGTTGAAACTCTTTCCGATGTATGCGCTGAAGTCCGGGAAACAATAGAATGTCGCCGGCGGGACGTTGAACTTAACGCCCGGAATAGCCTTGAGGCTCTTGACCATGAGGTCGCGGCGTTTGATGAGGACTTCGTTGTTCTTGTCGATGATGGACTGGTCGCCGGTGAGTGCCTCGAGGGCAGCCCTTTGTGCGATTGAGCATGTGCCGGATGTCGTCTGGCTTTGGAGTTTGCGGACAGCCTTGGCAACGTCGGCGGGCGCGCCCATGTATCCGATTCGCCATCCAGTCATTGCATACGCCTTGGACACGCCGTTGAGGACGATGGTCTGCGCCTTTACGTTGTCAAACGAGGCGATTGAGCAGTGCTTTCCGTCGTATGTGAGGTGTTCGTAGATTTCGTCGGAAAGGATTGCGATTTCGGGATATTTTGCCAATACGTCGGCGAGGGCCTTGAGTTCGTCCTTCGAGTATATCGAGCCGGATGGGTTGGACGGCGCGTTGAGGATAAAGCCGTGGGTCTTTGGCGTGATGGCCTTTTCGAGCTGTTCTGGCGAGATTTTGTAGTAGTTCTCGGGATCGCCGTGGATGATGACGGGCGTGGCGTTGCATAGGCGTGTCAGGTCGAGGTAAGACACCCAGTATGGCGTTGGGATTATGACCTCGTCGCCTTCCTGGAAGAGTACTTGCATAGTGTTGGCCAAGCACTGTTTGCCGCCGGTGGATATGACGATTTGGTTTTCCGCGAAGTCAAGGCCATTTTCGTCCTTGAACTTTTTCTGAACCGCCTTGATGAGGTCTTTGTAGCCAGGCACAGGGCTGTAGAACGAGTAGTTGTCGTCGATGGCTTTTTTGGCTGCCGCCTTTACATTGTCAGGTGTGAAGAAGTCGGGCTGTCCGACTGTCAAATCCACCACATCTATGCCGGTTTCCTTAAGTTCCCGGCTCTTTTGGCTCATGGCGAGAGTCTGAGACTCCGACACTCTGCCTATTCGTGAAGATAATCTCATTTGGTATATAGTTTATAAGTTTGTGTTTTTCGTTCAATTCCTTCAATCACTTCCATTCCTTCAATCACTTGCCTACTGCGGGTCGACGTTGATGTTTATGACCAGGCCGCCGGTGCCGCCGTTGGCGCGGAGGATTCCAATCGATTCCATGATAAGGCTTTTGGCTTGTTGTCCGTAGTGGTTACGGCTTATTTTGAGCATTATTTCCTTAATGTACATGTTTTGGATTCGTGGGAGTACCGGGTATTCCGGCCCCAAAACTCCGTCGCCGAATGCCCTCCGTAGTGACGATGCCAACTCCGAGGCAAACTCGTCAAGCTTAAGGCTGTCCTTGTGCTTGAGCTCAATGCTTATCAGCCTTGTGTATGGCGGGTAGGCGAATATGCTCCGTTCCGCGACTACGCGGCTGTAAAAGTTTTTATAGTCACCTTTCACAATATCCGCGAACACAGGGTGGCTCGGTTGGGCGGTCTGTATAATGACTTTGCCACGCTTTTCAGACCGTCCTGTCCGTCCGCTTACTTGGGACAGGAGTTGGAACGTGCGTTCCTCCGCCCTGAAGTCCGGGAAGTTGAGCAGGCTGTCCGCGCCGAGCACGCCGGCGAGCAGCAGGTTCTTGAAGTCGAAGCCTTTTGCTATCATTTGGGTCCCGGCGATGATGTCGGCGTCGCCGTTCTCGAAGTCGTATATTATTTTTTCGTACCGTTGGCGTGATGTCGTCACGTCCGCGTCGAGCCTTGTAATGCGTGCGTCCGGGAAGAAAATCCTGATTTCGTCCTCGATTTTCTCTGTGCCGAATCCCCTGGTCTGTAGCGTCGGCTCGCCGCATGACTTGCAGGTCGGCGGCATCTCCATCACAAACCCGCAATGGTGGCATACGAGCCTGTTTTCGCGCTTGTGGTACGTCAGGCTTACGTCACAATTTTCGCATGACGGCACCCAGCCGCATCCTTGACATTCGACGTATGGCGAGAATCCGCGCCGGTTCCTGAACAGCATTGCCTGTCGCCCCTGCTTAATCGTGCGTTCGGTCTCGCCGATGAGGTAGGCGGAGAACAGCGATTTCATGTTGCCGTGCCGCGCCGCGTCGAGCGTGTCCACAATTTTGATTTCCGGCAGCCCTGCGTCGGTGTATCTTGTGGAGAGTTCGACGAGGGCGTATTTGCCGTTAAGCGCGTTATAGTATGATTCTATGGCCGGTGTCGCCGAGCCGAGCAATACATCAGCGCCGTGCATCGTGGCGAGTACAATCGCGCAGTCGCGGGCGTGGTAGCGTGGCGCGGGGGCTTGTTGCTTGAGGGAGCTGTCGTGTTCCTCGTCGACGATGACAAGCCCGAGGTCTGAGAATGGCAGGAAGATTGCGGACCTGACGCCGACGACGAGTTTGTAGCCGGAGGCTTCTGGATTGCAGAGCCGGTGCCAAATCTCGGCGCGTTCATTGTCGGAAATCTTGCTGTGGTAGATTCCTACCTCGTTACCGAACACTTTTTGCAAGCGTCTGATAATCTGGGAGGTGAGGATGATTTCCGGCAGCAGGTACAATGCCTGTTTGCCATTTTTAAGACATTCGTCTATCAGCTTTATGTATATTTCAGTCTTTCCGCTGCCGGTAACGCCGTGGAGCAGCACAGTCTTTTTGTTGTCAAAATTGGCGGTTATTTGCTTGTAGGCATTTTCCTGTGCGGCGGTCAGTTCGTGTTTAAGTTCTATGTCGCCGTCGTACATTTCGAGGCGGCTTATCTCGTGCTGCGTCTCCTCAAGTATGCCTTTGGCTATTAATGCCGTCAGTGCCGTTGGCGATACCCTTGGGTTTTGCAGTAGTTTTTTCCGGTCTATTGGCGTGTGCGCCGTCATGCCGTTGTCGGAGTTTTTTGGCTTTGAGAGCGACATGTAGCACATCAGGGTTTCGAGTTGTTTAGGTGACTTTTTGGACAGCGCGTCGAACGCCATCTTAAGGCTTTCTTCGCTCGAGAATTGGGCGGAAAGTGATATTTGTTTTTCGATTTTTGGTTTGTATTTTTCTTCTATGACCTTGTCTGCGATTAGGTAGCCTAAGCTGATTAGGCGGTTGACAATCGAGACATTGTTCTTCAAGCCGGTGTATTTAGTGGCTTTTGAGAGTTCGATTTCTGTCGTCTTTTGGTCGAATGCCGACAGGAGCAGGATTTCTTTTTGTTTGAGTTCGCTTTGCTCTGTGGGCTTGTCGGTGCGGTAAAGTACCGTCGAACTTTCGAGTTTGAGCGATGATGGCAGTGCTATGCGGCATACTTCGCCTACGCTGCACATATAATATGATGCAATCCAATCCCAAAAGCGGAATTGAATTGCATTGACAATGGGAACAGTGTCGAGTACTTCTAATATTTCCTTGGCCTCGCAGTTTTCGGGCGCGGTGTCTGTGATTCTCCTGACGATTGCGGAATATATTTTTGACTTTCCGAACGGGACGACGACCCTTGCGCCTTCTACGCATTGGGACAAAAATATACCGGGGATTGCGTAAGTATAAAGTAACGGTAACGAAACTGGTACTATAACTTCGGCAAATCTCCGGTACATTATTTTCAAGTGAAATATTCTTAATGTATAAGTTTTCTCAACTTGACATCCAAATACTACTTCTGAGTCTCAGGCCAGCCGCTTGCCTTAGCGTAGTCACGCTTGTAATCGGGGTTCTTGAGGTGGGAAGGAATGTTGCGGATGCCACGGATGAGCATTGTGGTGTTGCCCTGCTCAATCATCTTGAACTCAAGACGACGGTTATACCTTGCGCACTGGTCGCTGTATTCGCCGTTGAGGACGTTGATGGCTACAGGGTTTTCCTCGCCGAATGACTTAACAACAATCTGCGAAGACTTAACGCCCTTGCTCAAGAGGTACTGCTTGCCTTGGTTAGCACGGCGGAGGCCGAGCTTAGCGTTGACTGCGGGAGCGGAACTCTTAGAGTCTGCGTAACCCTTGACCATGACTTTGGCTTTCGGATTCTCCTTGAGGTAGTCAGCGAGCTCGTTGAGTTTGCTGTTGTTGGAGAGAGCGTCAGACTTGCCGTACTCGAAGAGGACGTCTTCGATTTCGATGTAGCGGTCGTAGAGGGTATTGTCGCCTTCGTCGTCGTAACGCTTCTTGTCGATGCCGTCGGGAGTAAAGCCCTTAGCGTCGTCAGCAAGGAGGTCGCAGTTGTTCTGAGGATCGAGCTGGATTGTCGGATATGTCTTTGTTGCGGCAGCGTTAGTAGCGATGTCGAATATTTCGTTGTGTACAACGCTCGAGTTTGCTGTGATGGTCAATGTGTAGTTGTGGCCACGGTTTGTGGTGAACTGGTAGTTGCCATCAGCTGCGGGTGTGATTTCCTGTGTCTTGCCGGTCGAGTTGTCCCTTACAGTGATGCTTGTGCGGGGCATGTCGCCTTTGCAGACTTTTACTTTGCCGTTAACTACAGTCTCGGGTGTAGCCATGAGCGAGCTCGGACCAGCTACGTAGAGGTCGTAGTTGCCCATGCCGTTGCCACGGTTAGAGGAGAAGTAGATCTTCTTGCCAGCTTCGAAAACGTAGAGTTCGTCGGATGCTGTGTTGACGGGTGCGCCGAAGTTCTCAGCTTCGCCTACATTGTCACCGTTGATAGGAGCGGTGAAGAGGTCGTAGCCACCGATTCCGGTGTGGCCTTTGGAGCTGAAGTAGAGTTTCGAGTTGTCGCTTGAAACGAATGGGCCTTCTTCGTCGGCTTCTGTATTGACACCATTACCGAGGTTGGTGACATTGCCCCATGCGCCGTTACCCTGACGGGTTGCAACGAAGATGTCGAGGCCGCCCTTTGTGCCGGGCCTGTCGCTCGCGAAGTAAAGTTTGTTACCGTCGGGCGAGATAGCTGCGCCTTTCTCCTCGTAGGGGGTGTTGATGTCGCCGCCGAGGGGTTCGGGAGCAGACCATGACGAGCCGCTTCTCCTTGAGATGAAGAGGCTGCCGTTGTCGTCTTCGCGGTAGATGTACATCTCGTTGCCATCGGGAGATATTGCGACAACAGCGTCGTGTGCGCTTGTGTTGATGCTACCGTTGATGGCTTCGGGTTTCGACCATGTGTTTGTGGAGTCTACTATCTTAGAAACGAACACATTCTCGTCAACCATGTTTTCAGACACGTTGCTGTGGCCTTCGAGTTCCCTGCGCGAAGTGAAGAAGAGTTCTTGCTGGTTCGGGGAGAGAACAGGCGAGTGGTCTACCTTCTCAGCGTTTACGAATGCGCCGAGGTTGAGCACCATGTAGTCCTTGGGGCTGGACTTCTGCGACTTGGCAAACTTGCAGCTCTCGATTTCGTTGTCGACAGCCTTCTTGAGGGAGCTGTTGACGTTGCTTTGGAGGGCCTCAAGTACGGAGAGAGCCTGGTCGATGCTGTCGGCTTCCCTGAGGGTTCTTGCCAGAGCGACCTGGTTAGTTTGTGCTGCGACTTTGTTCTTCTCTTTCTCGGTGTAGAGAGAGCTTGCCTTGCGGAACTCCGCAATAGCCTGTTGTTTGTCGCCGAGGTTACGATAACAATAGCCCAGTTGAGAGTGATAGTTTGCATTCTCGGGGTTACTGCCAACCAATTGCTTGTAGTTGTTAGACGCTGCTGTCCAATCGTTGTTGTAAGCAGCCTCTTCAGCTGCTGCGAGCAGCTTGGAGTCTTGTGCAGACGCCGTCTGTGTTCCGCACACTGCCGACATCGTGATTAAGACAACCGCTAACGATAAAAATCGGTTTTTCATGTTAAAATATAATTAGGACTTTTCTTAAAAATTTTTACTAATTCAATTTCACAAAATTATATAATTTTCGCAAATCCAAAAAATATTGGCATTTTTTTTTTCAAATATTTGCAATTATTATTTTGGATTCGTTGTAATCGTCTAATTATCAGAGTAGTACACGTTGGGCAAATTTCGCAGATTGTACTGCGATGCCATGATTTCACCGTATGCTCCGGCGGTTCTGAAGGCTAAAAGGTCGCCTCTTGTGGTCTTCGGAAGCGGGATTCCGCTTGCGAAAACGTCGGTCGACTCGCATATCGGGCCTACTACGTCGTAAGTTTCACATTCAGACCTGTGCGGCGTGAGGTTCTCGATCAGGTGTCGCGCGCCGTATAGCGCGGGGCGTATCAGGTCTGTGAACCCGGCGTCGACGATGGCGAAGTTGGTCTGCGTAGCTGGCTTTATATATAGTACCCGCGATACCATCGTTCCGCACTGTGCTACAACAGCCCTTCCGAACTCGAAGTGTACCCTTTGGCCGTCTTTTACTTTGAGGTTGGCGTGTATGGTGTCCATAAGCCTCTCGAAGTCGGGTATCATCTGGCTGTCCGGGTCTTCGTAGTTGACCCCCAAGCCGCCGCCGAGGTTGATTTCCGGGAGCTCGAGACCCATGTAGCCGAGTTTTCCCTGCATTTCGTTGCTCCTGTTGCATAGCAGTCTGTATGGTTCCAGGTCGAGGATTTGGGAGCCGATGTGGAAATGAAGGCCGACGAGTTTTGTGTTGCTGAGTTTTTGGACGAACGTCACAGCCTCGTCAAGTTTGTTAAAGTCGATTCCGAACTTGCTGTCCGCCAGGCCAGTGTTGATGCACTTGTTTGTGTGGGCGTCGATGCCCGGGTTCAGCCTCAGTGCCACGTCAGCGACCTTTCCCATCGTGCCTGCTATCTTGTCGATTACTTCGAGTTCCTGGAGCGACTCGGCGTTGAAGCAGAATATGTCGTTCTTAAGTGCCGTCGTGATTTCTTCGTCGCTCTTTCCAACGCCAGCGAACACAATCTTCGAGGCTGGAAATCCACATTCAAGCGCGCGGACGACTTCGTTACCGCTTACACAGTCGGCGCCGAAACCGTATGAGCTGATTTCGGAGAGGATTCTTGTGTTTGCGTTGGCCTTTACCGCATAGTGGACAGTATAGCCGTATTTGTCGGCCGCGCACTTGAGCTTCGAGAGCGTCTCGCGCAGCAGCGACATGTCGTAGTAATAAAAAGGTGTGGCGTATGCCTGAAACCTATTGATGACTTCTCTGTCAAACATGGCTGTTTTCTGTTCTGTTTTTGTTAAGTTGTTTGTACTTACAAATTCTTGGCAAATTTATTCTTTTTTTTTCAAATAAATAAATTAAATCGAAAAAAAATGTCAAAAAAAATCACTGTTGCAACTATTTGTAATTTAGTGTTTTATAAAACTTATTCATGTTTTTGAAAAAAAACTTTTTTTAAATAAGCAAAAAAATTTAAATTTGAAATTTGATTGTAACGCCGGAAGCGTCATTTTTAGTGCCGTCGTGCGATAAAAACAGTGGCAAAATGCTAAAAACGGCAACAAATTTGATGAAAACTCTTCCGTAGAAGCATTAAAACTTTGGCAATACAAAATGAAAACGCCGGAAAAGATATCTATAAAGGTCAAATTCAGGATAATGCTCGTCTGCTTCGCGATGTACGCGGCGGCGACGGGGTTGTCGTTCCTATACCTTATTAATATGTATGACACCCTCGAAGACGGGTTCCAGAAGGAAAACAAGCTCAAAAACGACATTTCTGACCTCCGAAATGCCCAATACGAGCTGTTCAGCCTGTATTCGGGCAAGAAGGACAAGGAGAAGGAGGACGCGCTTAAGGAGAACATCAGCGTCATCTGCCGCAGCATCGACAGTGGCATAGAGTACCTCGACACCCATCCCATAGACGACAGCCGAAAGATTAAGCAGTCCATAACTATCCTTCAGGACGAGTTTTCACTTTTCAAGCAGAAAAACAGTGACATTCAAGCCATTGAGAACGAAATTACCGAGCTCACGCAGGACGGCGGACGGCTTGCGACAACGAGGAACGCCGTCAAGAATACGATTCTCCAGACCGCCGTCGTCGGTGTGTACAATAAGTATGTCGAGGCGACGAAGTGTGAGGCTAAGTTCTTGGACGAGAGTAACATAGAAGATTACACGAAGTTCAACAAGCAGATAGATGCCGTCAACTCCATCCTCAAGAACGTCGGCAATGCCAACATGATGATTAAGTACCAGATTTTCAAGCTTGAAGACCAGTTCGCCGAGTACCGCATGACGTTCAACCTCCTGTTCAGCAAGCGTCTGCTCCTCGGGCTTGACAATTATGAAGGCTACAAGGGCGAGGCCACTGCGCAGGTCAGGACAATGCTCGCAAACATGGAGGAGATGATGATGGAGTCCAACCTTCTGCGCCAGCAAATCAGAAAGTCTACAATATATAAGGTGTTGCTCCTCCAAGTGCTGATGCTCATCATCGGCATCCCGTTCTTCCTCGTGCTGTTCTGGTCGGTCAACAAGCCAATCAGCAACATGAACGACTTCTTGGCGCGGCTGCTTAAAGGCGAACTCGTGCCGGCGGAAGTAAGCCCCGACTCGTCAAACGAGATGGACATAATGTGCATGCAGCTGTCGGAGTTCATCGGCAACCTCAAGCAAAAGCAACAGTTCACCGAGGACATCGGAAACCACAAGAACACCGAAGGTTTTGAGTTGCTCAGTAACAATGACGAGCTTGGCAATGCGCTGATTGACATGAAGAAAAGCCTTGACGAGCAGAACGAGCGTCAGCTACAGCGCAGGCGCGAGGACGAAATCCAGGACAAAATCAACATCGGTTTGGCTGACTTCGGCAATATCCTCCGCCGTAATAACAACAACATCGACAACCTCTGTAACGAGACCGTCCGTGCGCTCATACACTACATGGACGCTAACTACGGCTCGATATACATCTACGTCGACGAGGATCCCGACGACATCCACCTCGAGATGAAGGCCACATACGCCGCCGACCGTAAGAAGTTTATTGTCAAGAAGATAGCATTGTACGAAGGCATAGTCGGCACGTGCGCCGTAGAGAAGACGATGCAGATAATAGACGACATTCCGAAGGACTACATAAAAATTGGCTCGGGATTTGGAAATACAAAGCCAAGCAGCCTGATTGTCATGCCGCTGTTACTTAACGACGAGATATTCGGCGTACTCGAGATATGCCGCACGGACAAGTTCGAGGACTACAGGGTTAGGTTTCTCGAAAGGCTTGCCGAGGACATCGCCAGCACAATATCATACGTTAAAGAAAACTCGAAAAACCTTTTCAAGCTCCAGGAGAAAGGCAAGAGGCTCGAAGACTACACTAAACGCCTCCACAAGGCCAAGAACGAAATCGCGCAGAAGGAGGAAGAAATCAAGAGCTGCAAGGCCGAAATCGCCAAACTCACTAAGGAGAACGCAAGGTTGACCGAGGACAGGGCCGCCGGCGCAAAGCAAAGGATGTAAGATTCAACAACGAAAAAACACGACATGGACGTCAACGAACAATATAACAAATTAAACACTGTAAGGTGGAAGACGATTGCGGCGGCCACCTTGGGCATTGTGGTGCTTGCCGCCGCTATTCTGTTCATACAGGACAGGATGATGCTCTCGCGCATTACTGACCTCGGTATGCTCAAGACAAACATCCGCACCGACAAGTACACCGTCGAGATGGAGAACCTGCTCACCAAGACTATTGTAAGGCTACAGACCACTGCCGAGACCATTTCGCAGCAGACATCGCAGGACAAGTTCCAGGCCAAGGAGCTGTCCCAAAAGCTCATGCTCAAGTTCCTCGCCGACGACCAGAGCGCGAAGTCAATATTCGTCATCTCCGAACCATACATTTTTGACAACTCGGACAGCCTCCTCGTGAACACAAACCCGGGATTCCCCATCGGATGGTACACAAAATACATCCGCCACGAGAACCTTGGCACGCCCGAACACTCCAACGACCTCCAGACCTCGTCAAACGACGTGTACGACATGTACCGCTCCATAAAGCACGACAACAAGCCGAAGGTTGTCAGCCGGAGCTCAAACGCCGACATCTCGAATGTCATTATATGCCTCATGCCCATCTACACGAAGAACAAGTTCAGCGGCATAATCGGCATCGACATCGACCAAAAGTACTACCGCAACATCCTCGACACTCAAATTCCGGCGACATCGACAGTGTACATCGCCGACAGCACCGGAAACATCTTCTATTCGAGGAACAAGGACTACCTTAACCGCAATGTCCACGAGGTGTTGAGGTTCACGGAAGAAAAACTCGGCATAATGTCCAAGACTGCGGAAAACCTGCCGATAGACGCGGTGTGCGAGTTGGTGGAGAATAATAAGGAACTCGTCTACATACACAGCAAACGCATCCCGCTCGCTTGTAACGACGACAACTTCACCATGATAAGCATAAACGACTTCGGCGACATAAAGGAAGAGCAGATTAACACGCTCCTTAAGTCGATTATGGTCGTCACGCTCCTGCTTGTGGCGTTCATCATTGTGATTTTTGTCCTGTCGAAGCGTGTCATACGCCCGTTCGGCTTCGTGACGCTGCTCATCGACACAATATCCGCAGGCGACTACTCGATTGGAAAGTTCATTTCGGAACGGCAGACGCTCCCGTTGGAGTGGGCTAAACTTGTCAAAAGCATCAAGAACCTCGCCGCATCGCTGAAGGACACGTCGGATTTTGCGACGCACATTAAGGACAAGCACTTCGACGCCGAGTACCAGCCGTCGATTACGAACAACCCGATTGGCGCGGCACTTGTCACGATGAGGAACGACATGATCGAGACAAGCGAAAAGGAGCAGCAGCGGTTTAACGAGGAACGACAGAACCAGTGGGCGACCGAGGGCCACTCCATATTCTCCGATATTCTCCGTAACAACATTTCGGACATCCACAAGCTCTGCAATGCAGTCATCGACAAGCTCGTGCCGTATATCAACGTCAACCAGGGCGGCATCTTCATCCGCACCGTCAAGCCGGACGAGAACGGCAACGAGAGGGAATGTTTCGAATTGTACGCCGTTTTTGCATACGGACACGAGCGCTTCCACAAGCGCACCCTCAACATCGACGATGGAATGATTGGCGCGTGTGCCATGGAACAGCACACTATTATAATAAACGACGTGCCGGAGAACTACACCGAAATCAGCTCCGGACTTGGACAGGCGAAGCCAAAGGCACTCATGTTTGTGCCGCTGATTTATAACGACAACCTCTACGGCGTGATGGAGTTCGCGGCTTTTGTGAGGTTCGAGCAGTACCAGATAGAGTTCGTGGAGCGTATCTCCGAGAACATAGCCTCCACTATCGCAAACGCCAAAATCAACGAGCAGACATCGCTCCTCCTCCAGCAGTCGCGTCAACAGTCGCGCCAGATGGAGGAAAAGGAAGACCAGCTCAAGAGTGAAATCGAGACACTTAACAACCTTGTCCACGCCACACAGAGCGAGCTTAACGAAATCGAGCAGGTCAACAACGCGATGAACAAGACGATGCTTGTGGCGATATTCAGCACAAAGGGCGACACGATAGAGGCCAACCGACGCTTTGCATTGCGCTATACCCTTGACGTCAACGACATCAGGCGCAAGAATGTCTATGAAATCCTACAACTCACGCTCTCCAAGTACGACGAGTTCAAGAAAGTGTGGGACAATGTAAAGCAGGGCTCGACCGAGACATACTCCATCGAGTTCAAGATTAACAAGGACACCCGCAAAATCAAAAACACTTTCATCCCGATATACGACGCTGAAAGTAACGTCTCGCGCATATTGTGCCTTGCCACGGACATCACCGGGCAGCAGAACACCGAGGACGAGCTGCAAAAAGCCCGTACTAACAACAAGGAACTTACCAACGAACTTTCGTCGCTCAAGAAGTCCTTGATGTCCAAGGATATGGAAATCGCCACCATCAACAGCGAACTCATCGAGGCAAAACAGAACAACGCCGAAAACAGGCAGAAGATGGAGAAGGCCAACCAAAGCGCGCAGTTCTACAAAAAAGAGCTTGAAAAACGAATTACAAAGAGCAGAAAAATCGAAAATACACTTAAGGAAAAGGCAAAAGCGAAAGACGAGGAAATCGCGCGTTTGCAGCGGATTATCAACGGTGAGAACCCCGGCGAGCCGGTGCGGGAGGACGATGCCAGATAAGACTGGACTTCTTAATCTGTACATGACAAAAAATGAACTAAAACCATGATTTGGAGTGTTATATCAATATTAATCATAAGCCTATGGATGCCGGACGACATCCCTCAGTCCGACACGCAACCTACTGACATGGAAGGCGTTATCAAACTTGCTAAGTACGTGACCTGGCCTAACGACCCGCAGATGTCTAAGGCGACCATCATGATTGCTCCAAAGTCGGACGAGACCTACATGTCCGCGCTTAAACTTGCCCAAAACCGCAAAATCCTCGATGCCGTCATCGAACTTAAGAAAATAGAACTGACCGACGAGGCTCTTAACGAGACAGACATAATATTCATCGAGTCCGGCTCGTCTATAGACATCGACAAGATTATAAAGGACGTTGCCGAAAGACAGATTTTGACCATCACAAACGACGTGTCAATCTTTGAAAAAGGATGTATGTTCTATGTAAAGCAAGACCAAGAAACGGGGCGGACGGATTACCTATATAATAAGGATGTCCTGCTCACCTCACGGCTAAGAATCAACTCAAGTATTCTAATGCCGGCTCACAAATACGAAAAACAACACTAACCCCAAAAAGACCTGCTGAAAATGAGAAAACTTATAGCCAACCTTCCAATCAAGTACAAGCTACTCTTTGCGATGCTCGCAGTAGTGATAATAGCCGACATCTTCTCGACTATCTCGTTCCAGTCTGCTAACGACAAGTACGTCAATGAATACGTAACTAACACATGCTCCCAGATTACGAAAATGATTGCCGACCGGGCATCCGGCGCGGTGGATTTGAAGAATGTGTCGGACGTCGGAGCGGCGCTCGACAACATAAAGTCGTTCGACGAGCTTGAGAATGTCCACGTGTACGACCTTTCGGGGACGATTTTGGCGGAATATAACCGCTCGGCTACCATCCCCACGCAACGCACGAGCGACGGCTCGACGGTCGAATTTTCAGACGACGGGAAGTACGTCATTGTATGCGAGCCGGTAGTCTTCGGTCACGAAACCACGGGCAGCGTCTATGCGCGGTTCAATACAAAGACTATACAGATAATGAAAAACGACTTCCTGACAAACACAATCACAAAGCAGCTGATTATCCTCCTGATTGTGTTCGTGGTCGTCTTCATGCTCAACAAACGCCTCGTAAGACCTATCGTCGAGCTTTCGGACTCCATGGAAGAAATCGTAAAGAACGGCGACTACACCGCAAAACTGCCCGAAATATCCGGCAACGACGAGGTCGGAGTGCTTTGCCGCCATTTCAGCACCATGGTCGACACTATAAAAGTCCGAGAGCAGGAACGCGACACCGCGCAGGAAAAGGAGCGGGAAGTCAACGAGATTTTCGCCAAGGTCAACAAGTCGTCCTTCGACGCTATCCTTGGTCTCGACTCGGACATGAGGGTGATATTCTTCAACCCGGCGGCGGAAAAACTTACAGGTTACACCGAAACCGAAGCCGTCGGGACTACATTCCAGTCGCTCATCGTGCCGCGCGACAAGTGGAACGACTTCGACGCTGAAATACAGAAATTCCGCAGCACCGGCTCCTGCAAGTACACCATGCAGACCTTCGAGGCTGTCGCGTTGAACAAGAACAACGAGCCTTTCGACGCGGAGATTTCCGCAATCCCGTACCGCATTAATGAAAAGACCGGCAGCGTCGTCACCTTAAAGGACATCACGCGGCGCAAGCAGTACGAGCGCGAACTCGTCGAGGCGCGCAGGCGTGCCGAGGAGTCCGACATGCTCAAGTCCGCGTTCTTAGCCAACATGAGCCACGAAATACGCACACCGATGAACTCCATCATTGGATTCTCGGAACTCCTCACAAAGCCAGGCAATTACGACAAGAACAAGGAAAAATACCTCGCTTTTATCATCAACAGCGGAAAGAGCCTGCTCAACCTCATCAACGACATCATCGACATCTCAAAAATCGAGGCGGGTCAGATGAAGGTCAAGCCGCGCATCGTCCAGCTCAACCCGATTATGAACGAAATCTACATTTCGCAGTATCAGATTAACGACATGAAGAACAAGTCGTTCGAGTTGAAGATGATAAAGGCTGTGGAGTCCGACGACTTCAACATCAACACCGACCCATTCCGTTTCAAGCAGATTTTGAACAATCTGATTGGTAACGCCATGAAGTTCACCTCGCAGGGCTACATCGAGTTCGGCTATAAGTTCAGCGGCCCGGACAAACTGCTGTTCTACGTAAAGGACACCGGCGTCGGAATGCCGAAGGACAAGCTCGACGTAATTTTCAAGCGTTTTGGACAGATTGAGCAGAAGGACGACAAGAACCAGTCCGGCACTGGCCTCGGACTTACGATTTCAAAGAAACTCGCCGAACTGCTCGGCGGCGAGATGTGGGTTGAGTCTGAAGAAGGCGTCGGCTCGACATTCTACTTCACAATGCCATACGATCCCGAACTTAACACTGCCGACGAGTACGGCGCGTCGAGTGACGGCGGCGAAGGCTCTATCGAGGGCCGCACGATCCTTGTCGCCGAGGACGAGGACATGAACGTCGCCTACATGAAGGAAGTCCTCGCCGAGACGAAGGCCAATGTCCTTTGGGCGCGGAACGGCATCGAGGCTGTGGAGGCTGCGCGAAACCATCCCGAAATCGACCTTATCCTCATGGACATAAAGATGCCGAAGATGAACGGCTATGACGCTACGAAGGCCATCCGCGAGTTCAACAAGGATGTCATCATCATTGCGCAGACTGCATACGCGCTGACCGGCGAGAAGGAGAAGACCATCGCCGCCGGTTGTAACTATTACATCACAAAGCCAATCGAAATCAATGTCCTGATGAACACCCTCAGCGGCTTCCTGAAGAACAAGAAATAGTGGAAATGAAAATACCGCACACAGCACGATGTCTTGAACATCGTCTGTATGCGGCATACTCCACATCATTGACTATGTCTTTCTTTTTCGGCTACTTTTTCGTGAAGGAACCCACCTTGCCGCCTACCTTTACGGTGTAGGCACCGGGGATGAGGGTCTCGATGTTGATGCCCTGTCCCTTTGCCACTTTCTGTGACTTTACCAGACGACCTACCGCGTTATAAATCTGCACTGTGTCCGGGGCTTCTACGTCCACCATGATCTTGATGGATGAAACCTGCGGCCATACGTTTATTTGAGGTGCGTCGGCGTTGTCAATGGCAAATGTGTTCTCTGCCGCCGATTCACTTGCCAATGCTACTGTCTCGTCTTCCGATGTCTGTGCGTTGGCTGCTACGTTACAGGCTAATACAAGCCCTAATGCAGCAAATAATGTCTTGAACATTTTCATGGTTCTATTTGGTTTGATATGTGTCTTTTTACTCTTTTTTTTCAACTGCAAATTTCAGCATTTTTTTTGGATTTCCTGCAAAAATTATGCAAAATTTTTCTTAATTTTTTTTATTTGCACATTTGGTATCCGACGCCCCATTCGATGAACTGTGCTTTCATCAGGAATGTCTTCAGTCCGACATGCGCCACAAGCCGTTTGTTGACCTCGTAGTTGACGCTCACGCGGTCGTACATGGACATGAAGTCGTGTGACTTCCCGAACATGTAGCCGCCTATCTCCAATGCCGCATACGCCCTGCCGAACTCAAGTCCGCCCGACACGTGTACTCCGCCCGAAAATACTCCGCCGTCTTCCTCGTCGTCATCGCCGCTGTTGTCCGAGCCGTCGCGGAATATGTCGATGCCCGCGCCGGCGACGAATTTGCGTGTGAGCTTTTTAAGGCTGTTGCCGCTAAGTACTGTGACCATGTACTTGTCGCCCTCTGGTGTTCCGCGTTCACGGATTCCGAAGGATACGATGGCCTGGTACTTAAGCGGAAAGTCCGTTTGTGGCTCTCCAGTGTCGAGTCCTTTCATCGTGGCGGGTTGTTCGTTGAGCCTGAGCCGTGCGCCTACGTTCCATTGGCAAAGGTTAAGCCCGAGGTTCGGCATTTTCACCGCGCCGTTGGAGTAGTGGACGAAGTTCGCGCCCAAGACCCACGACACCCGGCTTTCCGGCATCGCCACGATTTCAAATCCAAACCTAAAGAACGCCGACAGCCTCGAGCCTATGAAAAGGTTGAGGTTGTTGGACTTTGCGTCGAACTTTTTAGTAAGGTACGCGCACCCAGCCTGGATGTTTAGGTCAAAGTCAAAGAACCTTCTGTCGACTATGTGGAAGTCCGACACTAATGCCGCCGAAAACGCCTTGCCGAGTACTTCGGGGTACTTAAAGTCCTCGTAATAGGCTGCGAAACCCAGTTTTGGACTGCGGTAGTGGTGGTGCCATGGCTCGCCGCCGTCCACTTTCCTAAGGTATTCAAGGCCGATTCCCTGCGTCATGCCCAAGTCAAGGACTCCGGCGAGTTTGCGGTGGTCGTATACCGGGCCGCGTAAATAGTCGATTGTCAAATGACTGTCGTGCGATTTTTCCTGTGCCGGTGAAGCCGTAAGGGACGCGGTGATTATCGCCGCCGATAATAATAGTCTCGCTGTTTTCATTCTATTACTTTGATGTTTCCCTTTCCTTTATTTTCGACTACTACCGCAGCCGCACCGCCTTTATAGTATACGTCGCCGGTGTGTTTAATTGTGGCGTATACAGAGTCCGTCGCGCATACCGTCACGTCACCTGTCGTGTGGCTTTCTACGCGGGCTACTTTTGCGGTGAGCCTTGAAGCGTCCACAATCGAGGTGTACCGTGCGTCTATGTCTATCGTGTCGGCTCTGCCGCTCAGCGTGTACTCTCCCGAGCCATTGGTTATCTCCAATGCCAGTGTTGGCGCGTTGCTCTTTACGTCGAGCTCCCCGATGTACTCCTCGAACACATACCGCTGGATGTCAACGGTGTCGTTACTACTTACTTTAACGCATGCGCGGGCGAAAATGTTGCACAAAAGTGAAAAATGACACTCTATTTTTGGTATTGATTTGTTGTTTCGGACTATGCCTGATTTTGAATTGTCGGCGATGGAGAGTGTCGAGGTCGCCTCGTCGAGGTCGATGTCAATGTTGTCGATGAGGTTTTCGCCGTATTTTACGATTGCGTAGTCGCGTGTGTCTTTTACGAGTTCGATGTGTGCGTTGTTTTTTATTACGAGGTTTTGGTACGGCTTTAGTGTCACTGTGTCTGTGGCGGCTTCGCCTTCCGATTTGAGGAAGTCGGGCAGGTCTTTGTTGTCGCATGACATGGAGAGTGCTAATGCCGCCACGAGCGTCAGGTATGATGTCTTTTTCATTCTGATTCTTTTGGGTGCTTCTTGTGTTTTTTTTTAAAGGTGTGAGACTTCGCTTTCGAGGATTGTAAGTTGCATTATGTCGGTGTCCGAGAGTTCGAGTGACGCGTCGATGTTTTCACGGATGAGCGCGAGCCATGCTTTGTTTTTCTCCTTCTTGTTCATTATGTCGAGCATGGTCGTCTCTATCTGTGACATCTGCTCCCGGTAAAACTTCTTCTTGTCTTCCGATAATGTCGTGTCCTCCAGGTATTTGCGGTATTCGCGCTCTCCGGCTTCCATGAAACTGAGGTCGGCGGTCCCGATTCCCGGGTAGCGTTCCACGCCTGGATTTTGGGCGATGGCCTCCACGACGGGGCTTAGCCTGTTATGTACGTACATGAAGTATTCGATGTCCGGGAAGCCGTTGCTGCTCAGGGTGTACATGACTTTCCTGTAGTCTTTTATGGCGTTAGAGTCCGCCGTCGAATGGTCTTTTATGTAGAGCAGGAAGTCCTTGTAGCCGTCGTCGAGGATTGTGTACGCCTGTACGTAGCCTTCGACGTCTATGGAGTCAATCTTCATGCCCGAGTACTTGTTTTTGCGGCAGCCCGACAGCGCGGCCGCGATGATGAATGTGTATGCTAATATTTTGAAGCGCATTTTTTTATCTTTTTTTGATTGCAAAGGTACGCATTATAATTTATACAAAAAAAAATATGTAACTTTGCACCGAAATTTAGAATAATCTATTGTAATCAAAAAAAACGTTTAGTAACAAATTTTATCATGAAGAAAACACTATTGACACTCAGCGTGTTGGCCATGGCCGCCGTAATGTCGTCTTGTGGCGGCAATTCTAACAATGCGGCTAATGCTCCTGCCGACACTACGTCATGCTGCCAGCCAAAATGCGAGAAGTCCGAGGCTGCCGGCGCTCAATGCACAGAGAAGAAGTCCGGCGACTGCTGCTCCGAGGCTGCCGCCAAGTCCGACGCCGCTCCCGCCGTTGACCTCACCAAAAAGTACGTCTGCCCCAACCGCGACGGCTCGTCCGACACCCCCGGCGAATGTCCCGCTTGCGGAATGGATTTGATTGAAAATTAGCACATTACATTTTGGATAGGTTGTCTAAATCTGCAAAAAAAATGCAGATTTAGACAACCTATTTTTGGTAAGAATGGTTTTCCCATAAAAAATATTTGTTCCCCACCTCACCTCTGATGCACGATAATTTGTAATTTTGCGCCGAAAATGTCAATAGAGATAAAATGTACAAAGGTGAACTTTTGGCGTTTGCGACGATGGTGTCGTGGACGACGTGCGCACTGTTTGGCGAGGTCGCAAGCAAACGCATGGGCACGTTGCCCTTCAATGTAACAAGGATGGCGTTGTCGCTCGTGATGCTCGGCGTGGTGCTGTGGTGCCTGACAGGCGCACCGTATCCCGCCGACGCTGATTCCGAAACGTGGCTGTGGCTGTCGTTGTCGGGACTGGTGGGATACGTGTTCGGCGATTTTTGCCTTTACAACTCTTACAACCTTATCGGGGCGCGGTACGGACAGTTGCTGATGACGCTTGCACCGCCGTCGGCATCGCTGTTTGGGTGGGTGATGCTGGGCGAAAGGATGTCGATGATGGCGTTGCTGGGCATGACGATTTCTGTAATCGGCATAATAATCGCCATTCACCGTCCCAAAAAATCCGAGGACACGCAGCAAAAAATTTCCGGCAAGGGAATCCTCTACGGCATCGGCGCGGGTGTGGGGCAGGGCGTTGGTTTAGTGTTGAGTTCCAAAGGGTTGCATTGTTACGCACAGGCTATTGAGGGCAGCGGAATTTCGGTAAACACAATGTCTTTTGAAGGCACGTTCATCAGGGCGTTGGCGGGTGTCGTCGGGTTTGCGGTGTGGACGTCGCTGCGTTACAGGTTGCCACGATTTTTTGTGTCGGTTGCCCGTACAAAGGCACTTCCGCACACCCTTGCGGCTACGATTACCGGGCCTTTTGTGGGTGTCGGGCTTGCGCTGATGGCGACTCAATACACCTCTTCCGGCATCGCGCAGACTATAATGTCGCTGACGCCGGTGTTCATCATCCTGCCGACGTATCTTATTTACCATCAGAAAATTTTGCTGCGCGAAATCATCGGCGCGGTTGTGGCGGTTGCGGGTGTCGCGCTGTTTTTTGTGTAGGCAAAAAGTTTTTCTTAGCGGGATTATGACCATGCAAAAATGCAAAAATACACTTTACGAGTTGTTTTATTGCATAACCTCTCGCGCACCGTGCCGTCGGAACACCACACAATCAAGGCCTGCGCCCCAAAAGAACGTCAGGAAACATGGAAACGCTTGGACATCATGCCGATAAGCGCGTACCACGAGGTTTTTGAGGCGTACCACAAGTCGGGATGCGCGACCGACGGCGACTGGAAAAGCGTCCTGCAACAGTTTTTGAGGTGCGGGCTCGCGTTTACATTTTCGGGCGTTGTGGGCTCGAGCATAGCCACCGACTCGCTCTTCGGCGTGGGCGACCGCGTGACATCAAAGGTGAATGTGGGCGCGTTGGAAAAAGGATATGTAAACATTGCTGTACACGGGCACCTGCCTACTTTGGTGAGCCAGATTGTAAAAACCGGGCTTTCGGACGAGTATACGGCAAAGGCGATGGCGGCAAAGGCAAAGGCATCGGGCTTAAAGCCATTGCGCTCGGCCACAAGGACGGAAACGTAATCGTTGTGCTCGACAACATCAACTCTGTAGCCGACCTCAAAGGCAAGAAGTTCGCAATCCCCAACACTCAAAGCAGCCACAACATTTTGCTAAACCAGATGTTGAAAGACAACAACATGAGCATCAACGACTTGCAGGTAATCCAACTTGCGCCGCCCGAGATGCCGTATTCGCTTAGCAACGGCTCGACAAGAAATATCTCGGTCAGCCCGAGGACGTTTTGCAGACCTCGTTGCAGTGGATCCATTACGACAACCTCAACATCACACGCGAGGATTACGACCTTTTGGTGCAGAAGGTGAAGAATTTCGGCGTCAGCGACAATCCGCCTTCATACGAAGATTTTGTGCTTGACAACTAACAAGTTACACCGACAATCAGAATGAAAAAGCATCTCAAGGCCATAAAGCGCGTGGCCATCTTCTCGGGCAGTCGCAACGCGCCTTCGGGTACGTAAACCCTGTTATCCAGGTTATCAGGCCGATTGCGCCGATTGCGTGGCTGCCGTTTATAGTGCTGGTTATCGGCATCGGCGACCTTCCGGCGATCATCATCATCTTTATAGCGGGATTTTTCACAGTGTTGCTATCGACAGTTTCGGCAGTCAAAAAGATTGACAAAGTTTACCTGAAAGTGAGCGAGAATTTCGGGCTATCGCGGTGGCAAAGGCTTAGCAAAGTGGTGTTTCCGGCGGCGTTCCCGGCAATTGCGTCGAGCCTCCACATCGCCCTCGGCACGTGCTGGATTTTCCTCGTCTCGGGCGAGATGGTGGGCTCGCAGACTGGGCTGGGCTTCCTTGTGATGGACGCCAAAAACTGCCTCCGTGCCGACGCGCTAATCGCCGTGATAATCACCATCGGCATAATCGGCTTTGTCCCCGACGTGCTTGTGTCGGCTTTCGAGCACAAGGTGAAGGAACTCTGGGGACTTGGTATTAACGAATAAAACTTTCTGTAAATGAGTTATATAGAAGTCAAGAACGTCACAATAAAATACGACATTTTCCAGAATTACGGGCTTTTGCCGTGGCGCACTGTGGAGAGCAATGTAGCCCTCGGGCTCGAAGTTCTCGATGTGCCTGAAAACGAGCGCGAATCACGCATTGCCGCCGCGTTGGAAACCGTGGGGCTCGGCAAGTTCAGGAACCACCGGCCCAACCAACTTTCGGGCGGCATGAAACAGCCGATTATCTTTGTGACGCACGACATCGAGGAGGCGGTGTACCTTTCCGACAGGATTGTAGTCCTCACGCCCAATCCCGGACGGTTGAAGGGCGTCATCAATATCTCTATGCCGCAGGCCGACCGCGAGCGCACGTCGGCGGATTTCATCAAGGCGAGGGCGCAGGTTTTCGACATTTTCAACAAGAACAATGTTCATGCGATTGAATATTTTATTTAAAACCAATATAGATTATCATGTGTTGTTTTGTAGTACCGATGCGGAGGCTGTGGCCGCCACAATCATAAGGAAGCGCATGGAGAAGTCCGGCGGCGATTCCAACAGCGGCAAGGTTGCCAAGATAAACAAACTGGAAACGATGCTTTGGGGCGGCACGGTGCTTCTTATCGTTGACCATATCATCAACGGCGAACTATCGTGGCAATTCCCGTTCTTCACCGGCGACCCCTCGGCTGTTCTCCACGAGATTCTCACAACCGGCGTGGCGATGTCGGTGGTCTGCACTGCGGTTTGGGCAGTGTGGGCGAAGACGGTGGCGGTTGCAAAGGCGAAACGAATTGTGTAACAAAAAATCGGTCGAACAAATTTGAATTTGTCCGACCGTTTTTTTATTGATTTTATCTATCACTAAAACTTTTTGCCAGAGACGATGTTGAGGAAAGTCATAAAGAGAATCCGCATGTCGAACAAGAGCGAGCGGTGCTGCAAATAGAAAAGGTCGAGGCGCAACCGGCGCAGCATTTTTTCAATGGTGTCTGTGTATCCGTTGTGCAGCGTTGCATACGACGTTACGCCCGGGCGGACTTGATAGAGGCACACGTACCGCTGGTCTTCCTTCAAAATCTGGTCGATGTAGAATTGACGTTCGGGACGCGGGCCGATAAATGCCATCTCGCCTTTGACAACGTTCCATAATTGTGGCAGTTCGTCCAAATGGTGTTCGCGCAAAAACTTGCCGACTTTGGTAAGCCGAGGGTCGCCGTCCTGATGATAGAGTGCCGGGCCTTCTTTTTCGGCGTCAACACGCATTGAGCGGAACTTGTAGATGTAAAACGGACGGCCAAAACGTCCGATGCGTTCTTGCTTGTAAATCGCCGGACCG
>CAJOJG010000042.1 GCA_905234655.1 uncultured Bacteroidales bacterium | reverse complement strand
AATATATAGTGGTTTTGTTTGCAAATATACAATATATTCTCATAATAGACAAAATTTTTTAAAAAAAATTGTCTATTTTGAATATATAAATGGTATTACGATGTAGATGCCGCGAGGTTGCATCGGGATTTCGATGCGCTGGCTGTCGTCTTTGATTGTCTTGACGGTGCGGCCTGACATATCGACGATGCGGATTTCGACGGTCAAGGTCTGTGCGCCGAGTTTTTCAGTGTCAAAGCCAGTTACTTTCGCGTCGGCGAGGGCGACGGGTTCGGTGGTGTTGTTGTCGAAAGTGACAGTGATTGCACCGCCGTCGAGGGTGAGGGCGTTGCCGGTGATGTAGGTGTTTTTGGTCGGCAAGGTGGCGATTTCGATGGAAACGGGATGAACCTCGTTGTCGATTTCCTTAAAATCTTTTCCGTCAGTCTTTTGGGGGATGTTCGCGTATGTAACCGTGTTGAACTCAATGTCGTCATAATAGGCGAAGGTTTCCGACGTGCCAAACTGCGCGTGCTGCGCGAATGCGATGCCGAGCAAGAGTTGTGAAAGTTGCAGGTTGTCGAGCTAACCCTTAACTCACTCATACCTCTCCACCATTCCTTTCTTGTAGTCAAATTCGGTGAAGTCGTCGCCGGGGATTGTGGATTGGTCGAGCATCACGCAGCCAAAGAAAGAATCCATGCCAACTTCGTGCAGCGACGGCGGGCAGACGGCTTTCTGAAGTTTTTCACAGTTGACAAAGGCCATGTTTGCGATTTTTGTGCAAGCCGGCGAAATCTTCACCACCAAGAGTTTCTTGACGTTTTCGAAGGCGTATTCTTCCACGGTCTTCACCGACGAGGGCATCTCAAACATCGCCTCGTCGATGTTGCCGGGGTATTTGATGAGGGTCGTGATAGACTTGTCGTAGAGGATGTCGCCAATGGCGGCGAAAGATTTGTTTTCGGGTTCCACGTTGATTCGCCGCAGTTCGGGGCAGCCCTGCAACGCCCGGGCACCAATTTTTTCGACGGCGGCGGTGATTACGAGGGCTTGCAGTTTCAGGCAGTTGTAGAAAGCCTTGTCACCGATTTCCTTGCAGTTGTCGGGGACGTTGAAACGGGTGATGTTTTTGCAGTGGGCGAAGGCGTATTTCCCGATTTTTGCGACGCCGTCCGGCACGGTGATTCCCGCGAGCGCGTCACAGTGGCAGAATGTGCCGTCCTTGATTTCCTTGACGCCGTATGGAATGTTGATGGAATTGAGGTTGTGGCAGCCCAAGAAGGCATCCTTGCCAATCCGTGAAATTTTGGCGGGCAGGATGATGCTTCTGATGCCGGTGCAGCCGCTGAACCCGCCGTTTGCGATGGCGACTACGGTATAGACAGTGTCACCGAGCCTGACGGTCTGCGGTATAGCCACGTTGCCCGACATGCTCGAATCCGCCGACGCGACCTCGACGTTTGAGCCACCGATGACGTTATAAAGGAATGTGCCAGCCTTGAAACGCTGGGCGGTTGCGGTGAAGGCCGCCATCGCAAACAATATGATTGTGAGGAATTTGATTTTGTTCATCTTGCTTGTCAATTAATGTCTTGTCCATAATGATTGTTGACAAAATTAACAATAAAAGAAACACCGACGGCATTTTTCTTCAAAAAAAGATTCTGTTTTTCGATTTCATTGTTTATATTTGCGAAATCTATGAAAATACGGAGTTCCACTCCCGATTTTAACGGAAAATACAGAGTTGAGCTCCTGATTTTCATGGAAAATACGGAGTAGTACTCCCGATTTTAACGATTTTAAAAACACGAAATGCCATGATAGACAGATATTTGAAATTAGAAGACGCAAAAGAGGACAGTATTTTCCTGTTTGGCGCGCGTCAGACCGGGAAAACAACTCTGTTGCTCCAATTATTTCCGGAGAGCAAATTTTTTGACCTTCTGGAGAACGACACCTTTGAACGCATGCGCCGCAATCCCTCGCTATTGCGTCAAGAACTTCAGGATTTGGAAGAAGGCAGCATTGTCATTATTGACGAAATCCAACTTATCCCCGAACTTTTGAACGAGGTTCACTGGCTCATCGTTCGCAAAAACCTCCACTTCATACTCAGCGGCTCGAGTGCGCGAAAACTTCGCCGCCGTGGTGTCAATACACTTGGCGGTCGTGCTATCTTGAATGTACTTTACCCATTAGTCTCTGCAGAAATCCCTGATTTTGACTTGATTAGAGCCATCAACCATGGCATGATTCCAAGCCACTACTTGGCAAGTGAGAATATGATACAAAAAAAACTTCAGGCTTACGTGTCGGTATATCTCCGTGAGGAAATAAAGGCAGAGGCGTTGGTGCGCAATCTCGGCACTTTCAACCGTTTCATGGAAGCCGCCGCGTTCACAGACGGCGAAATCGTCAACTACAACAATATCGCGCAGGATTGTGGCGTTGACGCAAAGACTGTGAAGGAGTATTTTGCCATTTTGGACGAGACACTGTTAGGATTCATGATTCCTGCATACGTCAAAACCGTCAAGCGCAAAGTCAACCAATCGCCTAAGTTTTACTATTTTGACGTTGCCCTGCCCAATTATTTGCTTGGGCGGCGGGATTTGCAGCCCGGCTCGCAGGATTTCGGACATTCTTTTGAACACCTCATGATTCAGGAAATCCGCGCATATATCGGCTACACCGGCGGCGAAACCGCGCTGTCGTATTGGCATACTTACAGCGGCTATGAGGTCGATGCGGTCATTGGCGACGGGAAGGTCGCCATAGAGTTCAAATCGTCGCAAGAGGTTGTATCCAAGCATCTTAAAGGTCTTAAAGCATTTTCCGAGGAACACCCACAGGCACGGCTTATCATCGTCTCCCTCGACAGTCACAAGCGCATCTTCAACGGCGTAGAAGTCATGCCAGCATTGGAATTCTTGAAAAGCCTTTGGAGCGGCGAAGTATTCTGACTTGTATTTTTTGCGCGGTGGCGGCGGTGGCGAGGATAGTCAGCATCAATATCAGGGAAAAAAGTATTTTGTTGTTCATATTGCTTTACGTTTTGTTCTTTACGAATAGTTGACAGAGTGCATGGATTAAGAAAAGATCCAACCTCAGGACGGCGCGAACCATTTCGCAACGCCTTAATATTGATGCAGCGGTGGTGCTTGGCGTGTAATCCCCCCTCACTTCTTCTCTTTCACCAGGTACACCAGCACCGGCAAGTGGTCGGAATAGCCGTCGAGCCAGACGCCGCCGGCGGACGTGCGAAGGGGTGCGCCCTTGTATTTGCCCTCTTGCTGGATGAGGTAGTCGCGGCGGAAGATGGCGTGCTTGTAGAATTTCAGGGTCGAAAAATCTCGCGACTGGTTTTGGTCCAAGAGGTTGTGCGTGATGATGATTTGGTCAAAAAGATTCCACGCACCTTTATAATATAGCGTGCCCTCGCCGCCTTTGAGGGTGTTCCACCAGGGGTTGTAGAGGCCGAGGATTTCCACGTCCTTTGCGTTGCGGCGCGCACCGAGAGCCTGCGACATCGACTTGTCAAACGGGTCGTCGTTCATATCGCCCATGATGAAAATCTTGACCTTCGGGTCGTCCTTTTGCAGCGAATCTTTGAGAGCCTTGATTTGCTTGCCGCCAAGTTCGCGGTAATAGCTCGACGTGTACCTTGACGGCAGGTGGCACACGATTATCGTAACGTGTTCGTCGGCCAGCGTCCCCGAAACCGTCAGGAAACCGCGCGTCTGTTTGTCCTTCTCGACGTCCTCGGCAAGGTCATAGACGTAGGGGACGAGTTTTGTGTCGCGGATTGTGAAAAGTTTTGGATTGTAGAGCAACGCACAGTCCACGCCGCGCTTGTCCGGGCCCTCGACGTGCGCGAATTGGAAACCCTTGTCTTTCAACGGTTTCTGCGCCACGAGGTCGGCGAGCGCGTTGGCGTTTTCCACTTCCGACACCCCAATCGCGGCGCACCCGATGCCCGGCAGCATGTCGGTGCCCATTTCCGCCAACACCTTCGACATATTGGCGAGTTTGTGCTCGTACTTGACGGCGTTCCACTTGTTAGAGCCGTCGGGAAGGTACTCGTAATCGTTTTTCCCCGGGTCGTGGATCGTGTCAAAGAGGTTTTCCAAATTGTAAAAGCCAATCGCATAGAGATTGAACTTCTTCTGAGCCTGTATGGTGCCGACTGCCATCAATAGGACGGCAGCGAATATAAAAAGTCTTTTCATCGTCAGTGAGGTCTGGGTTTATGACGGCAAATATATTAAATTTTTGAGTTTTTCGCCGATGTTTCCAAAAAATTATTACATTTGCGGTACAAAAATCATCAACGGCTATGCTAAAAAAATTCGCAATCATATCAATCTTGTTGTCCGTCGGCGGCGTGTTGAAGGCTCAGGAAACCGACACATTGGGCAATGCAGAGCCCTCGTTTGACGAATCGTCGTTCACATTCACGGAATCCCAGCTTGACGAGGACGAAAACGACAACCGCTCGGCGACCTTGCTCAGCTCGTCGTCAAACGTTTTCTTCTCAAACGCGTCGATGACATTCTCGCCGTCCAACTACCGCTTCCGTGCGTTGGACAGCAAATACAACGAAGTGTATATCAACGGAATACCGATGAACGACCCCGAGCGCGGATATTTTCGGTTCACGCAGATTGGCGGACTTAACAACATCTCGCGCAACAGCGACTACGCCCTGCCATTCGAGAGCAATTCGTATTGTTTTTCGGGCGCGGCGGGCTCGGTCAATTACAACTTCCGCCCGTTGAGCGCGCCGCAGGGGCACAAAATCACCGCGTCCCTCGCCAACCGCACGTACACCGGACGCCTGATGTATACCTACGGCACGGGGCTTCAAGACGACGGATGGGCTTTCGCGGTAAGTTTTGCGGGGCGTTACGCGTCAATCAACGGATTCAAGAACGTCGAGGGCGCATTCTACAATTCGATTTCGTACTACCTCGGCACTCAATATGTCTTCAACGACCGCCACACCATATCAGTCTGCACTTTTGCCAATCCGACAGAGCGCGGTTCGCGTGGTGCATCGACCGACGAGGCGTATTATCTCGCGGGGTCCAACAACTACAACCCCTACCTCGGATGGTACGACGGCGAAATGCGCAACTCTCGCGTCGTCAGGGACTTTGCACCGACCACAATCGCCACATGGGACTACACGCCGGGCGACAAGTTCAAACTCTCGACGTCGGCATTCCTCGTCATTTCAAACTACTCGACGACGAAACTCACATACGGCGACGGCGGCTCAAACCCTTCGCCTGACTATTACAACAAAATGCCGTCCTACTACTATGACGTTTACAACACCGAAAACACCGCAAACCGCACAGCCGAGGATCTTGCCGACTGGAACACGGCATACGACAAGTGGACTTCCAACGTCAACTACCGCTACATCGACTTTGAGCGGCTCTATTTCGTCAACAACGCACTGTCGCAGGAAGGCCTCGACGCGGCGTATTATCAGGCTCAGGTACACACGGACAGGATTTCGGCGGGCTTTGCAACAAATGCCCGCTATGAAATCAACAACAATTCGCACATCAACTTCGGCGTAAGCTTTTCGCGCAACAAATCCAACCATTACCAGACGATGTACGACCTCTTGGGTGCAAAATATTTCCACAACATAAACACATACGCCGCACGCAATTACACCGCCGATGACATCGAAATACAATATGACTACCGCTATCCAAACCAAGAAGTCGGCGAGAACGATGTTTTTGGCTACGACTACAATATTTTCAGCGACAAATTCGATTCGTGGGCCACTTACAACCTCAACATGGGCATTGTCCGCTATTATCTGATGGCGAGAGCGGGATACACTGACATCTTCCGCGAAGGCAAGATGCAAAACGGATTTGCGCCAAACAATTCCTACGGCAAGTCAGGCAAGTCATATTTTGGCGACGGCGGCGTCAAGACCGGCGCGACAATCAACCTTGGCGCAGGAAACACGATTGATTTTGGCATTGGATGGCTCTCAAAAGCACCGACTCCAAGCACCGCATTTGCCTCGCCCGAAGTCAACAACGATTACGTCCTCGACCTCAAATGCGAAAAAAACATCTCCACCCAACTGAGTTACGCCTACACTGGGACACTCATAAAAGCCAACATCACTGGCTATTACAACAAAGTATATGACGCGACGAAATGGACGTGTTTTTATTATGACGACATCAACGCCTTCACATATTTCTCGATGACCGGCATCGAAAAGATATATTACGGCGCGGAACTTGGCATGAGGATAAGCGCGCTTTCCAACCTCGACTTTCTCGTCCTCGGCACGATAAGCGACGCAAAATATACCAAAGATGTCGATGCTCTCTACATGAACTCCAACAACGCACAATACGGCCGCGACGTGGTCAAAGCCGACGGAATGAGGGAAGACGGAACGCCCTTGGGCATTATCTCGCTCGGTGCCGAGTACAACGTAAAAGGCTGGTACATTACACTCACAGGAAATTATTACGACCGAATCTACCTTTCATTCTCGCCGATGATGAGGACCACGACATCGCTCGTCAACGACGGCCGCTACGACAAGTCCACCGACACATACGATGTACCCTCACAGGCAAAAGGCGACGGCGGATTCATGCTCGACGGCTCCATAGGCAAGAATTTCCGCCTCAAAAAAGGCAGCCTCTACTGTGGCCTTATGCTCACCAACATCCTCAACAACACAAACTTCTGCACCGGCGGCTACGAGCAAAACCGCTCCGACAACACGTTCAGCAATGGCGAGGTGTCGGGCGAGAGGGTCTATAAATTCTCACAAAACCCAAAGAAATACTATGCTTGGGGCATTAACGGAATGTTAAACATAATATACAGATTCTGAAAACGATGAAAAAGATTCTCATAATATTAATCACAGCACTTTCCATCAGTTCATGCGGCGAAAAGGACTGGTCCGACACCCCGTCCTTCCTCGACGACATGAGCTCCGCACACTACGCCTATCCTTACGGCAACAACACCCTTGTCTGCACCAACCAAATTACCGTCAAGCAACTCCTCGACAAACACCAAGCCGCAATCTCCTCCGGCAAGACCGAGCAAATCGACGGCGGACAAATTGTCGTGAAAGTGGGCGGCAACGACATCAGCGGCAACCTCTACAAGGAAATCTACGTCCAGGACAACTCCGGCGGCATTGCTGTCCGCATCGACGAATATTCATTGTACTCGTATCTTCCTGTGTCAGAGGAAATTATGATAGACCTCACGGGAATGTACATCGGCGGCTACGGCACGTTGCCCCAACTCGGCACACTCTACAACGGCTCCACGGGCCGCGTCAGCAACGTATTTTGGGCTGACCATTTCAGGATAATCACACCGCCCGACGGAAGTCTCGCGCCGAAGGAAATCAACTCCGCCAACGACTTCACACAGAACGACATCTGCCGCCTTGTAACTATAAAAAACGTGTCATTTGCAGACGCCGACGGCGTAGTTGCCTACAACGACGGCTCGAACTACACAAACCGCAAACTCAACGAGTTCGGCAATAACTTTGTAGTCCGCACGAGTTCATACGCCGACTTCGCCAAGACCCCGCTCCCGCAAGGCAAACTCGACATCACCGGCATCTTGACTGTCTACAACGGCACATGGCAATTGTTGATTAGGTCGGGAAAGGACGTGAAAATAAAATAACCAATTAATTAATATAAAGACAAAATGAAACGATTGATTTATACCATGGCAGCAGCGGCGATGTTGGCGTTGGCATTGCCGTCCTGCACCGACACGCACGACGACCTGCCGTATGTAGACCCCAACATCCAGCACCAGCAAGACCAACAGCAGCAAGAAGAACAGCAACAGTCAGGCACAACGAGCCTTGGCTCAATCTCACAGCCGATTTCAGTGTCCTCGGCGATGAAACTGACTGCATCAAGCGACACTTCATACGTATCAGGATACATAGTCGGATACATCTACGGCACCAAAATCGCCACCGGAAGCGTATTCGCATCGAGCGACACAATTTCCCAAGCCGCAAACGTCCTCATCGCAGAATCAGCAGACGTGACGGACTACGCACAATGCATCCCCGTCCAACTGCCATCCGGCAAACTCCGCGACGCCGTGAACCTCAAAGACAACAAAGCCAACATCGACAAGCCTGTTGTAATCGGCGGCCTCCTCCAAACATACTTTGGCGTCCTTGGACTTAAAAACGCATTCTACGTAAAGATTGACAATCAGGAAATCAACACCGCTGTCGCCACAGTTGTAGACAACACATCGCCACAGCCAGTGGTAACAGAAATCGACGAGACTTTTGCAGAAGGCATGGGCAACTTCCGCCACAAGACCACAGCCGCCGACGCAAAATTTGACGTTTGGAGTTTCAGCGACAAATACGGAATGGTCGCTACCGGCTATGTGGACAAGACCAACTACGCATCAGAAGGATGGCTCATTTCGCCGCCGGTTGACCTCACTGGCAAGTCATCGGCATTCCTCACATTCGAACACGCATCCAACTACTTTGCCGACGACAACCCAGTATCAAAAGCATGCCAAGTGTTAGCATCGACAGACAGCACGACGTGGGAGCCCATCGAAATACAAACATGGCCGACAAGCTTCACATTCGTCAACTCCGGCGTAATCCCGCTCGCAAAATACGCCGGCGAACCCACACTCCGCATCGCCTTCAAATACACCTCGACCGCCGAAAAAGCCGGGACATGGGAAATCAAAAACGTAAAACTGACCACCGAAGAACCAGAAATCATCACACCCGAACATGCCGCTGAACCCGCTGGCGACGGAACGAGGGAAAATCCATACAACGTTTCATACATACAGCAAAACGAAATTTCCGCCGACCAGGCAGTGTGGGTAAAGGCAACCATAATCGGCTACGTATCAGGAACTTCACAAGTAACATTCTCGACAGACAAGGCTGTCAACACCAACATCGCGATTGCCGACAGCGACACTGTAAAAACCGTATTCAACACCACATCGGTCAAACTGCCAGCAGGCGACTACCGCGACAATCTCTCCATTGCCGACAATAACGCCGCAAACCTTGGCAAGACAATACTCATGTACGGCAAAATCGGCGCATATTACGGATTTGACCACGCGATAAAGGAACTCATCTATGCAGAGATAGACGACAAGACCGCCGGTACAGACCCCGACGCGCCAGTTTCCGGACCGATACAACCCACTCCGGACCCTGAACCCGACCCTGAGCCGAATCCTGACCCCGAGCCTGAGCCAACTCCTACTGTTGGCGATGGCACATACGCAAATCCATACACATGTGCAAATCTGTTGGCAATGGAATTGGCAACCTCCTCTACGGGAACTGGCTATGTTACCGGCTACATCGTCGGCTCAGTAAGCGGGAACAGCATCTCGGAGTCAAACGCTGTGTTTGGCACAGAAGGCGCATCAACATCCAATGTATTAATTGCAGACAGTCCCAACGAAACCGACTGGTCGAAGTGTGTAACAGTAAAGGCCAACGCCGCAGTCAAAGCACAAATATATCTGTCCAATAATGCTGACGCACTGGGCAAGAAAGTCGCACTGTACGGTACAATCAAAAAATATTTGGGAACAAGCGGCATCAATCAAGCGACATTCTGCGAATTATACTCCGCCGACGGCACAACAACCGAATACGGCACAAAACCTGAATAACCACCACTAACACACACTCAAACGGGCGGAAACTGCAAAAAAATGCAAGTTTCCGCCCGTTTTTTCAAAAAATATCTTATCTTTGGCGCATCAATTAAAAATTAGCGACCACCATTATGAAACGACTTCTTACCATACTATCCGCAATGTTACTGGCGGCATCGTGCGCAAAAGTGCCTGACGACGGCATTGTGATTGTTGACGACATCGACTCCCCCACCCCACAAGGACAACCGCAGGAGGAACAGACCGAAGAACAGGAACAGACACAGTCCACCGTGCTGAAACTCACGGAATGTCCAGCGCCGAAAGGCGGTAACTCAATAATCGTGGTCAACAAGGACGACGAATACGGCATAAACTATTTCCTCGAATGGGACTGCGACAAACGAGCCCAGCGATGGACGGCGTACCAAATGCACAAGGGCAACTCTGCATCCAATGTCAAGCGCAGCAATGACGAGGCGTGGCACGAAGACGAGCAAATACCTGACGAATACCGCTCCACGTATGACGATTATCGCTACAGCGGATTTGACAGGGGACATATCTGCCCATCTGCCGACCGCCTCCAAAACACAAACATGAACTACCAGACATTCTGTTACTCTAACGTCCACCCACAGTACAACTCACTTAACGCGGCAATCTGGGGCGACATGGAGAACAAGGTAAGAGCCTGGAACAATGACAGTTTCCGCGACACGCTGTATATTGTCAAAGGCGGCACCATCGACAAAAAAGACCAAGTTTTTGACTTCAAGACCCAAGGCTCATACGGAGTAGTAATCCCCAAATACTTCTTCATGGCAATCCTTTGCGTCAAAAACAACCAGTACAAGGCTCTTGGCTTTTGGATTGAACACAAGAAGTCATACAGCGACATCGAAGGCAAAAGCATCAAGCAATACGCCGTTTCCATCGACCAGATAGAGGAATCCACCGGCATCGACTTTTTCCACAATCTTCCCGACGACATCGAGGCGAAGGTCGAAAGCGAATTGACGGTGGGTGATTGGAATTTTTAATTGCAAACTTTTTCGCCCGAACTTGGTGGAAATGTGCGTTTTTTTGACAGATTTCCTCAGTGTATTCAATCTTTTTCGCCGCAAAAAAAACACAGGCAGCATCTTTTTTGTGGAAAAAACGATGCCGTCTGTGGAAAAATAAAAAAATATGGAGATAAACATTACGCCTTATTTAGCGTACAACTCTGCACGGCGTTGCTGTATGCGCCCGTCGGTGATGTAGTCGTCGTACTCGATGCGCTTGTCGATGATGCCGTTGGGCGTGAGCTCGATGACGCGGTTGGCGACGGTCTGGATGAACTCGTGGTCGTGCGACGACATCAGGATTATGCCCTTGAAGTTGATGAGGGTGTTGTTGAAGGCCTGGATGGATTCGAGGTCGAGGTGGTTGGTCGGCGTGTCGAGTATCATGCAGTTGGCGTTTTGAAGCATCATGCGCGCTATCATGCAGCGCATCTTCTCGCCGCCTGATAGGACGTTGGCCTTCTTGAAAATCTCTTCGCCTGAGAAGAGCATCTTGCCGAGGAAGCCGCGCAGGAATGTTTCCGTGGTGTCGTCAGAGAATTGTCCGAGCCAGTCTTTGAGGGTGATGTCCTTTTGGAAAAATTCGCTGTTGTCGAGCGGCAGGTAGGCGGTCGTGATGGTAACGCCCCATTCGTATGTGCCGGCGTCGGGCTTTTGGTGGCCGTTGATTATCTCAAACAACGCCGTCATCGCCCTCGGGTCGTGCGAGAGGAATACCACCTTGTCGTTTTTCTCGATTGTGAAGTCTGCGTCGCGGAAGAGGGTGTCGCCGCCGACGGACGCCGTGAGGCCTTTTACGGTGAGTATCGTGTTGCCCGGTTCGCGTTCCGGGGTGAAGATTATGCCCGGGTAGCGGCGCGTGGAGGGCTTGATTTCCTCGATGTTGAGTTTTTCGAGCATCTTCTTGCGCGAGGTGGTCTGTTTTGACTTGGCGACGTTTGCGCTGAAGCGGCGGATGAACTCGAGGAGTTCCTGTTTCTTTTCTTCGGCGCGTTTGTTTTGCTGGGCTTGCTGGCGGAGGGCGAGTTGGCTCGACTGGTACCAGAAGCTGTAGTTGCCGGCGAAGAGGGTTATCTTGCCGTAGTCGATGTCAACGGTGTGGGTGCAGACGGAGTCGAGGAAGTGTCGGTCGTGGCTGACGATGAGCACTGTCTTGTCGAAGTTCGAGAGGTAGTTTTCGAGCCAGTTGACGGTGTCGAGGTCGAGGTCGTTGGTGGGCTCGTCGAGGAGGAGGTTGTCGGGGTGGCCAAAAAGTGCCTGGGCGAGCAATACGCGCACTTTTTCTTTGCCCGATAGTTCGCTCATCAGTTTGTAATGGAGGTCTTCCTTGATGCCGAGGCCCGAGAGCAATGCTGCCGCGTCGGATTCGGCGTTCCAGCCGTCGAGTTCGGCGAATTTGGCTTCAAGTTCGCCCACGCGCTCGCCGTCTGCGTCCGAGAAGTCGGGCTTGGCGTACAGCGCGTCTTTCTCTTGCATTATGTCCCAGAGCTCTTTGTGTCCGAGGATTACGGCGTTGATTACGGTGTATTCTTCGAATGCGAAGTGGTCCTGCCGGAGGACGGAGAGCCTTTCGCCGTGTCCGAGCTGGACGGTGCCGCGTGTGGAATCGAGGTCGCCGCTGATGAGTTTTAGGAACGTCGATTTGCCCGCGCCGTTTGCGCCGATTACGCCGTAGCAATTGCCGTCGTTGAAGGTGAGGTTGACATCCTGAAACAAGATGCGCTTGCCAAATTGTATGGCGAGGTTTGAAACTGTTATCATTTATCGTTTAGTGTTTTGATCCGAGGGCAAAGGTAAGCATTATTTTGTGATTGAGCAAAATAATTTTCATTGCAGGCAAAAATCACGTTTTTCGTAGGAAAAATTGGCAAAATTCCACATTTTTCGTAGGGAAAAATGGCAAAATATAAAAATCGTTTGTATATTTGTGGTGTCAATCAACACAAATATACTATGTACAGGAAGATTATAGAGGACTTGAAAGCCTGGAAATCAAGCAAAAGACGCAAACCGCTGATACTTTCGGGCGCAAGGCAGACCGGCAAGACGTATATCCTGAAACAATTTGGCAAGGAATGTTATAAAAATCTTGTCTATGTCAACTGCGAAAATACGCCGATGATGCGTAGCATTTTCGTTCAGGATTATGACATAAAACGCATCGTCAATTCGCTGTCCGCAATCGCAAACGAGGAAATCGCCAAAGGCGACACGTTGATTTTCCTTGACGAAATCCAAGAGGTGAAGGGTGGGCTTACGTCGCTGAAATATTTTTGCGAGGACGCACCCGAATATCATATCGTTGTGGCGGGGTCGTTACTTGGCATTGCGCTCAATGGCGGCACGTCGTTTCCAGTGGGCAAAGTGGATATGATGACACTTTATCCAATGACATTCAGCGAGTTTATGATTGCGTTGGGCGAACAAAGGTACCTGGATTTTTTGGAGGGGAAAGATTGGGAGACTATTGCGCCACTCGCACCTCATTATATACAACTTCTCCGGCAATATTATTTTGTGGGTGGGATGCCGGAGGCCGTGGCGGCTTTTGTGGACAATGCGACTCACAAGGAAATCCGCACAATCCAGTCCAACATACTTTCGGCATATTTCAAGGACTTTGCAAAACACGCACCGAAAAACGAGATACAGCGTATCGAGATGGTTGTCAATAATATACCGTCACAGTTGGCGAAAGAAAACAAAAAATTTGTCTTTGGCGCATTGAAACCAGGCGGACGCTCGCGTGAATTTGAGGCAGCAATCCGTTGGCTGCAAGACTGCGGCATCGTGCACAAAGTTCGCCGCGTCAACAAGCCTGAAATGCCGTTGAGGTTTTATGAAGACACCAATGCCTTCAAACTCTATTTTTGCGATTGTGGGCTTCTTGGCGTACTGATGAAAACATCTGCAAGTCAAATACTTGCCGACGACAATTTTTTCACAGAATACAAAGGCGCGTTCACCGAAAACTACGTTTTGCAACAACTGAAAACCAACCCCGACCTCGACATTTTTTATTATACAAACGAAAAAAACACTCTCGAAATCGACTTCGTTGTGCAGGTCGATTCAAAAATTGTCCCTGTCGAAGTGAAAGCCGAGGAAAACCTAAAATCGAAGTCGCTCAAAAGTTTTGTCGCCAAACACCCCGACACACACGGCATCCGCTTCTCGATGAGCGGCTACATGGAACACGAATGGCTTACAAATGTGCCGCTGTTTGGGGTGGGCATTGTCTCGCTGGTTTCTTCGTCAACAAAGTCGTCGTAGGTGCGGTCGCCGCCGTCTTCGGAATAGGAAATCCTGCAAGTGCCGTTTTTCCTGCATTTGGAAGTCGAGTCGCGCGAGCATCCAATACGAACCGCCGGTGAAGTCGTTTGTGCAATGCCACGTTAATGAAAAATCTTTTTTGTTTGTATAAGATTTAATTGTAATTTTGCGCTGTTATTATTAGCGACAAGATTAAGATTAGAGACTGATTTGGAAAATAAGAGCAAACTCATAGATTTAGACGGCATAATAAAGACGCGGAACCCACAACTATATAAGAAGTTGCCACGGTTCATGATTCGTCAACTCGAAAGGCTTATCCGGCAGGACGAGATTAACCGCCTGCTCACGCTTTATGGACACTTGGACGGCGTTGAGTTCATCGACGCAGTCTTTGAGGACATGAAGGTCGGTGTCCATTGCCATGGTCTTGATAATGTGGGCATCGAGGGCAAGAAAGTTTTTGTGTCAAACCATCCACTTGGCGGGCTTGACGGGCTTGCGGTCATCTCGATGGCCAACAAGCATTTCGGCAAGGCGCGTGGCATTGTCAACGACCTCCTGCTCAACATCGACTGCCTGAAGAGCGTGTTCTGTGGCGTTAATCTCTATGGACACAACACGCCCGAGGTTGTGAATAATATCGACGCCTTGTACGCCGACGAGGAAAATGTGTGCGTATTTCCGGCGGGGCTTGTAAGCCGGCGCGTGGACGGCGTCGTGCAGGACTTGCAGTGGAAAAAGGCATTCATAGAAAAGGCGTATGCCAAAAACCTGCCAATAGTCCCGGTCTATGTCGACGCGCTTAATACAAACTTCTTCTACTCCGTGGCGCACTGGCGCAAGAAGATTGGCGTGAAGTTCAACTATGAACTCGTCCTCCTGCCGTCGGAAGTGTTCAAGTACAGCGGAAAGGACATCGACCTGTATTTTGGAAAGCCGATAATGCCAGAAGAACTTTCAGTGCTGAAGTCGCCACAGGAGAGGACATTGAGGGTAAGGGAGCTGACTTACAGTTTAAAAACACAAACAAAAACTACTTCTATATAGATGGAAAATATAATCGCGCCTGTCGAGAGGGACAAGATAATCGCGGAGTTGACCGACGACAAGTTCATCCGCAACTCCAATTACGGCGGAAACCGCATCTTCGTATGCGACGCCCATAACGCGCCCAATACCATGAGGGAAATCGGTCGGCTGAGGGAACTGTCGTTCAGGGAGGCTGGCGGCGGCACCGGCAAGTCTGTGGACATCGACGAGGCAGACCTATGGGACAATCCCTACAAGCAGCTCATCGTATGGAACGACGAGCTGAAGGAGATTATCGGCGGTTATCGCTACATCGACTGCTCCAAGGGCATCATGTTCAAGGACGGGCAGCCGGAGCTGTCGACGGCGGAGATTTTCAGGTTCTCCCAAAAGTTCATCGACGAGTACATGCCGTGTACAATCGAGCTCGGGCGCAGCTTTGTCCAGCCTAAGTTCCAGAGCAGGGCTAACTTCAAGTTTTCCATCTACGCCTTGGACAACCTTTGGGACGGCTTGGGCGCAATATTCAGGCAGAACGACGACCACGCCAAATTTTTCTTCGGGAAGGTGACTATGTACACCACGTACAACACCGAGGCGCGCGACCTCATACTGTCCTTCCTGGACATCTATTTCCGTGACACCGAGTCGCTTGTAATGCCGAAGGAACCCATAACGTTCACCGACCAGCGCAGCGTATTTTCCGGTGACGACTTCAAGTCCGACTACAAGGTGCTTAACCAGTCTGTCCGCGCGATGGGCGAGAACATCCCGCCCCTGGTCAACTCGTACATGAACCTCTCGCCGACGATGAAGGTCTTCGGCACAGCCATAAACCCGTTTTTCGGCGGTGTGGAAGAAACCGGCATACTCGTTAACGTCGACGACATTTTCCCGGAGAAAAAACAACGCCATATCGACACATACCAAGCTTAGACATGCTGAAACGACTTGACATATTCCTGCTGAAATCATACGCCGGGCCGTTCATCGCCACGTTCTTCATCTCGGTTTTCGTGCTGCTGATGCAGTTCCTGTGGAAGTGGATCGACGACCTCGTGGGCAAAGGACTTGACTTCTCGGTCATAGCCGAGTTGATGTACTACGCCTCCGTCAGCCTTATACCGATGGCGTTGCCGTTAGCGATACTGCTGGCGTCGATAATGACATACGGCAATCTCGGCGAGAAGTTCGAGCTGACGGCGATAAAGGCCGCCGGCATATCGTTGCAGAGGGCTATGTTGCCGCTGATGGTCGTGACATTCATCCTCAGCGTCGGCGCGTTCGTCATCGCAAACAATGTAATCCCATACGCAAACCTGAAGATGTCCGCGTTGATATACTCGATACGAAACCAGCGTCCCGAACTTAACATCAAGCCTTCGATTTTCAATAACGACATCGAGAATTTCAGCCTGCGCATCTCGAGCAAGAACGAGAAGACCGGCATGATGTACGATTTTGTGGTCTATGACCACTCTCAAGGCAAGGCCAACAGCGTCTGCATCGTCGCCGACTCGGGCAGCATGCGCGTCACGGACAATGGCAGGTACATGATTGTGACGCTGTACGACGGCATACAGTACGAGGAAGTCGAGGAGAAGAAAAAGTCGTCATACCCATACAGGCGCGACGAGTTTGGCGAGCAGACCTTGGTATTCAACCTCTCCGGCTTCGACTTCAACAAGGCGGACGAAAGCGGCTTTAAGAACCGCTACCAGGTCATGAACGTCAGCGAGTTGGCGGTCAGCACAGATTCCTTGCAGTGGGTCTATAAGACAAATGCAGACGACCTCCATTCGAGCCTTGTAGTCAGCCATTACATGAAGAACGCCACGCACGTCGAGCGGAAGTTTGCCGACTCGATAAGGGCCGCGCGAAAGCACAAGAACCCATACGGCACCAACCGTTCCGGCAGTTATTATGTCGTCAACATGTACATGGACAGCGCATACGTCCATGAGGATTCGCTTATCCGCCTCCAAATCGCCCACCACAACGACTCCATCTATGACCTTCTGTACAGCATAAAGCCGCAGGAGATGAAGTCCACCATCAATATCGACAGCCTGTTCGACTCGATGAACAAGGACGACAGAAGAATGGTCGTCGGCCGCACGAAGGAATATGCCACACAGACTAACACAATGGTTGTCCGAGAGTCCGAAGACTTGGCACAGAGGCTGAGGACTATTGCGCGGTACAGGAACGCCTGGCACCAGAAGTTCACCCTGTCGGTAGCCTGCATAATATTTTTCTTCATCGGCGCACCGCTCGGCGCAATTATCCGCAAAGGCGGTTTCGGCCTGCCAATCGTCGTGAGCGTGATAGTGTTCCTTATATACTACCTCATTTCGACCGCCGGAATGAAGATGTCGCGAGATGGAATGTGGGAGCCCTGGCAGGGAATGTGGATAAGCACATTCGTGATACTGCCGCTTGGAGTTTTCCTGACATATAAAGCCACCGTCGACGCCCAGTTGTTCAACAAGGAGGCGTGGACAAGGATTTTCGACAAGATAACCGGCATCTTCCGACGAGGGAAAACGAACCAATGACGCAAAACCAATGACGCAAAACCAATGTAGAGACGTCTCATGAAACGTCTCTACCACAGAAACGCCAGATGGCAATTATGAATTATGCATTATGAATTATGCATTTTAAAAAAAAATAAAGCAAAATGAATACAATAGAAGAGGCAATCGAGGAATTTGCCAAAGGAAATATAATAATTGTCGTCGACGACGAGGATCGCGAGAATGAGGGCGACTTCATCACCGCAGCCCAGACGATAACCGAGGAGAAGATTAATTTCATGCTCCAAAATGGCCGTGGCGTGCTGTGTGCGCCGATAACTATTTCACGTGCCAATGAACTGAAACTGCCGCACCAGGTCGAGGACAACACCTCGATTCTCGGCACGCCTTTCACTGTCACTGTCGACAAAATCGAGGGCTGCACGACCGGCGTGTCCGTCCACGACCGCACCGCCACAATCCGCGCGCTCGCGGACATGAAGTCAATTCCAGAGACTTTTGCACGGCCAGGACACATCAATCCATTGTACGCCCAGGATCGTGGCGTACTCCGCCGCGCCGGACATACAGAGGCGGCAGTGGATTTCGCAAGGCTCGCAGGGCTGTATCCCGCCGCCGCGCTCATCGAAATCCTTAACGACGACGGCACGATGGCGCGTCTGCCACAGTTGGAACTCGTGGCCAAGAAATTTGGGCTTAAAATTGTGACGATAAAAGACCTCATCGCATACCGCCTCAAATCGGAGACGACCGTCGAGCGTGGGCCAGAGGTCATGATGCCCACTAAGTATGGACAGTTCAAGATGACCGTCTTCCGCCAGCTTAACAATGGACTTGAACATTCCGCTCTTGTCAAAGGCACATGGGAGCCTGACGAGCCAATCCTTGTGCGCGTCCACTCGTCGTGCGCGACGGGCGACATTTTTGGCAGTTACCGATGCGACTGCGGCGACCAGCTCCATACCGCCATGCAGGAAATTGACAAGGCGGGCAAGGGCATACTCCTCTACATGAACCAGGAAGGCAGGGGCATCGGACTGTTCAACAAAATCAAGGCGTACAAACTCCAGGAAGAAGGCATGGACACTGTCGAGGCCAATATCCACCTCGGATTCGACCCCGACGAGAGGGACTATGGCGTCGGCGCGGAAATCCTCCGGCAGCTTGGCGTGAAGAAAATGAGGCTGTTGACAAACAATCCCGTAAAACGTGTGGGACTTGAAAGCTTCGGCCTCGAAATCACAGAAAATGTCCCCATCGAAATCCCCACAAACTCATTCAACAAGCGTTACATGATGACCAAGCGCGACCGTATGGGGCATGTGTTGAAAAACTTGAAGTAAGACTGATTTCGTGTCCGTAACACAATATTTGGCGGTCAACAGATGTTTTATATTGTGTGAAGTTGGAGAAAATTAAATGAAATAAACAACCGTAACAATGAGACATCTATTGACTGTCATATTGGCAATTATACTGCAAGTGCCGGTTCTGTATGCGCAGGAGAAGGGCGTCAAGACCAAGAACCTGCCGAACTACGACATGAAGACCTGGCACTTCGGCTTTACTATCGGCACTAACAACCTCGGGTTCCGTGTGGAGCGCGCGGACGACTTTATGCAGCAGAACGAGATATATGGCATTGACGCCGACAAGTATTTGGGATTCCACATCGGCCCGATTTCCAACCTCAGGCTTAACAAATACATGGACTTGAGGATGCTGTTCGACTTGTCGTTTAACCAGCGCGACCTTATCTACCACGAGTACCGTGTGACTAAGCAGGAGGAGAAAGTGCTGGAGAAGCGCACTATGCAAATCCGCAGCACTATGCTTGAGTTCCCCGTCCTCATAAAATACAAGGCGGAGCGTATCAACAACTTCTCGCCGTACCTCATTGCCGGCGCAAATTTCCGCTACGACATCTCCGCCGGCAAGAATCCTGACGACGAGGAGGCCGTGAGGCTTAAGCACATCGACCCGTGCCTGACATGGGGCGGCGGCTTCGATTTTTACCTACAGTATTTTAAGTTTTCCATCGAGTTGCGCTACAGCCTTGGGCTGCTCGACACGATGCAGCCCGACGGCAGCAAGTACACGACGTGCCTGAAGTCCTTGAAATCCAACGCGCTTACTTTGTCGTTCCATTTCGAGTAAGTCGTCCCAAAAAATCTTGCCAAACTCTCACAAATTCGTTAACTTTGCCCCGTCAATATCGAGAACGTTATGAAAAACTTTATATTTATATTGGCGGTGGTGTTCCTAATCCCACTGTCCGCCGACGCCCAAACCGGCAATAAGGGCGACAACCGCCAGCAAGGGCATAAAATCGAGATTGTAAACTCAAACACCCTTGAGGTTGACGAGTTCCACGGGCCTAATGTCAAAGTCCTGCGTGGCGACGTGCAGTTTTACCACGACAGCGCGTCGATGTACTGTGACTCCGCGCTTTATAATTCAGCCGAAAACACATTCCGCGCATTCGGCAATGTCCACGCCTACAGGCTTGTAGACCAGGCGGACACTGTCCACTTATGGGGCGACTCGCTCGACTACGACGGCAAGACAAGGCTTGCGCGCATGCGTGACAATGTCGTCATGACGAAGGACTCCATGCGCATGGTCACGGAGAACGTCGACTACGACATGGACAAGAATGTCGCGAACTACTTCGACGGCGGGACGACATACACCGGCGAGGACACACTCGTCTCGGAACTTGGATATTTTTACCCGAAACGCAACGAACTTGTCTACAACAAGGACGTCGTCCTTCATAACGCCGACTACAAGATGTATTCCGACACTCTGACCTACAACATCAAGACCCACATCTCGACGTTCCTGGGACCCACGGAAGTCATCAGCGACGAAAATTACCTCTACTCCGAGCGTGGCTGGTACAACCACGACAAGGAAGAGTGCCAACTGACTAAGAACAGTTACCTCGTCAGCAAGGAACACCGGCTCTCGGGCGACACGATTTACTATTACCGCGAGGCGAGCTACGGCATCGGACGCTCCAATGTCGAGATTGTGGACACTGCACAGAACATCACGCTCTCGGCGAACGAGGCGCGGTATTATGAAATTCCAGAGCATAGTTTCCTGACTGACAAGGCTTTGATGACCTACCGCACAAAGAAGGACACCCTGTATCTCCATGCCGACACGATTTTCATGTGCACCGACACTATTTTTACCGCCAAGGACACCACTGAGTACCGGCTTGTGAAGGCATATTCACATGTAAAGTCGTACCGCTACGACATTCAGACGATGTGCGACAGCCTTGTCTACAACTTCCACGACAGCATTATCACGATGTTCTACACGCCAGTTATATGGCACAAGGAAAACCAGATAACCGCAAAACTCGTGCGGCTCTACACAGTCGACGACGGCGTGGACATGGTTGAACTTGTGGGCGATGCGTTTGTGTCGCAGCAGGTCGACTCGATACCGCGCTATAACCAAATCTCCGGCAAGGACATGGTTGCATACCTCGACAGCAACAAGATAAAGGAAGTCGAGGTCATGAAGAATGCAAACTCCATCTATTACACGACCGAGGATTCTATCGTGACCGGCATGAACACTGTCTCGGCTCAGGACATGGACATCTTCTTCGAGAATGGAAAGATCAAGCGCATCTGGTTTTACAAGAACCCGAAAGGCGCACTGTACCCGCTTGAAGGCTTGACCAAACGCCAGTCGTTCCTGAATGGCTTTGTGTGGTACGGCAAACACCGTCCATACTGCCTCGACGACATATTCCAGTGGGGCGAAATTTCCGAAACCGCAATCTCAAACGAGTCCCTCCAAGCCGAAGAAGAAGAAAAACGCAAGAAAGAAGAAGAAGAAGCGGAGTTGGAATAAAAAAAATCGGTTTTAAGATTGTATCTCCCGAAAATTGCATTATATTTGCTGTCTGAAATGCAAACAACAAATTAAAACTCACTACACATGGATACAACCGTCCTGAAATGTCCCGGATGCGGTTCTCCGCTGCCTTACGACGCCGCCATAAAGAAATGGAAGTGCGAATCGTGCGGAAGCGTCTATGACGCCATACAGGTCATGCAGATGACGCAGGACTCCGACAAGGACACTGACACCCAAAAGATGCCGTCGCCACCCCCGCCGCCTAATGGAACGGGATACACGCCCGGCACGCCGCCGATTATCTCCGACGACGCCGGCTACCAGCCACAACCCGAACTCGATGTCTACCGCTGCAAAAACTGCGGCGCGGAGATGGTCTCCGACGAGAATACAGCCGCAACATTCTGCGTATACTGCGGAAGCACGTCTATTCTTAAAAGCAGGCTCGAAGGCGAGTTCCGCCCGTCGAGGGTAATCCCATTCTCAAAGACCAAGCAGGACGCCATAAACGCCTTCAAAAACTTGATGCATAAAGAGAACTTCGTGCCTAACGACTTCACCAAGGAGTCAAACATCGAAAAAATAACCGGCGTTTATATCCCGTTCTGGCTGTACTCGGGGAGTGTCCAAGGACATGTCACAGGCAAACTGCACAAGGTAACATCATGGATGTCAGGAAACTACAAGTACACAAAGACAGATGTCTACGATGTGGCGAGGGCAGGTTCAGTGTCATTCGAAGGCATACCCGCCGACGGCTCAAAGAAGTTCGACGACGACACGATGGACTCCATCGAGCCGTTTAACCTCAAGGAACTTGTGCCGTTCAACTACGCCTACCTCTCCAACTTCCTCGCCGAGAAATACGACGTAACCGCCGAAGAAGACCAGGAGCGCGCCGCCGGGCGAATGAGGAACACCATCGTCTCGCACATCGACGGCACGATTAGCGGAGCACTCGTCGGCCGCCAGCAAAACGTCAAGGAGCAGATTTCAAAAGTCGAGTACGTACTCCTGCCGGTGTGGATGCTTAACACATTCTGGAAAGGCAAGGCATACCCGTTCGCGATGAACGGACAGACCGGCAAACTCGTCGGATCCGCGCCCGTAGACCGTGGGAAGTGGTGGCGCGCGTTCCTGCTGACATCGGCCATCTGCGTCCCGATTATATATCTCATTGTCAAATTCCTAACCGAACCGTAAGACCATGGCACGAATTATAAGCATATTGATATTGGCAGTGCTGTTGCCGACGAGCCTGACGGCGCAGGACGCCCCCGAATGGCTTCAGAGCGTAGAGCGTACCGCCGACAATCCCCAAATCCACAAGCAGGACATCCTCGACCGGCTGCCGAACCAGAACATCATCCAACACGCCCTGCGCACTCCATACGTCAAGCCCGAATACAAAGTCTACGATTTTGCGGGCGTGCTGAGCGAGGAGGACGCACAGAGCATCCAAAGGCGCGTAAACGCCATGGTCAGCGAGTCGGGACTTGACGCGGCTGTGGTATTCATAAAAGAACCATCGTGGGATGACTTTGACAATGAGGACTTCAACCATGATTTCTACGACTACAACGACTTTGGCGCCGGCGAAAAGCACGACGGCGTGTGCATAGTCGTCAACATGGCGACCCACCGTTTCGCAATCTTCGACACCGGCACGCCGACGGAACACAATGTGGCCGGCTACTACCTCGTGACCTACATCGACATTATCCAGCCGTATTTCCGCAGCGACGAGTACGCCGAGGGCGTGATTGCGTTCTTGGACGAGTTCGAGCGTAATGTCGACTACGAGCTCAACACCCCGTGGTGGTTGCGCATATCGTTCTTCGCCTCCGTCATCATCTCGTTCATACTCGGACTGATAATCACCAGCATACGCTCAATCCGCATGAGCAAGGTCGTGAAGGCTACCCTGGCGACGAGCTACGAAGTCCCGAACTCCTTCCGCCTGACCGTCAAGCGCGACACCTTTGTATCGACACACACCACAAAGACATACATCCCGCCTGCCAGCTCGTCGTCAAGCGGCGGCAGTTCGTCCGGCACAAGCCACAGCGGCGGCTCGGGCGGTTGGTAGATTTTTTTCGAAAAAAAGTCGTCAAAAAATACCTCGTTCTTGTTGTTTTTTGCAATGATTTCATTTATCTTTGTCATCGTGAAATTATCGCAAAGGGCAGCATCATGAGGTTCTTCTTTAGGGCAACTATGTCAACGGTTTTGGCGACAGCCGCCATGGTCTTTCAAACCCACGCGCAGGAGGATTTTCTCTTGCGGCTCGTGGGTTGTGTGGACTCGGCGGCCGTGGCGGGCAGCAGGTGCGTGTCCATGATTGACCCCGACAATACACTCCGCACCATAGATTCCGTAAGCGCGTCCCTGAGCCGTAAGAAGGCGAAGACATACGCGCCGACTGTCGCGTACCTCCGTGGCGTGATGTACGAGCTTAAAGATTCTACCGGGCTTGCGATGGGCTACTACCACGACGCATTGGACGGCTACAAGAAGTCCAAAGATTCCCAACGTGGACAACTGAGGGCTTTAAGGCGCATGTTCGACATCCACACTAAAAACGGCACGACGGACTCGGCGTTGTACTGCATGGAACAGGGATTGCAGATATACCGCTGCAAGAGGAACCTGACCGACGAGGAGAAGGCTGACTATTCCACAATCTGCAACAACCTCGCAATCCTCCACCGGCAGAACGACCGCCTTGCCATTGCCGAGCAGTTCTACGAGACTGCATACCATATCCGCAAGGAACTTGTCGAAAAATCAGACCGTTATAGGCCGTTGTGGGCGGACATATTGAACAACTACGGGCTGTATTTCCTTGACATTAACGACAGCGACCTCGCGATATACTACCTGACAAAGGCTTTGGAGATAAGGAAAGGCGCGACCGACACAGTGTCCGTGGCGACACCATCGGCAAATGTCATCGCCGACAACCACGACAACCTTGCATACGCATACTACATGGCCAAGCAGCCACAACTCGCAGCCGAGCATTACGAGAATGCGCGCTCCATAAGGCGCGGGCTTGTGCAGTCGAGCGAGGTCAAAGAACGTTGCATCGACGACTACATAGCCACAATCCAAAACCTCGCCGCGCTCTATAAGCAGTCCAACCGCTCTATAGACGCGCTCGCAGCATTGGTAGAGCTCCGCGACGCGCTCTCTACCCTGCCCTACAGCCTCCAGCCCAAATACCTCGAACAACTCGCAGCCACTAAGCACAACATTGCGCTGCTGTACGGCATACTTAACCAACGCCAACAGGCCGTGGACGCGATGAACATGGCTATAAAGGACTACAACCTCCTCGCCCTCGCCGACCGTGAGAAGTACCTCCCGGAAGTCGCCGTGGCGATGAACCAGGCGGCTAACTACTATTCGACGATTTGCGACTACGAAAACGCCGAAAAATACTACAAGAAGGCTCTCGAGATTAACACTGGTCTTTACGCCGACAATCTCGTCGAGCCCTCGGAGGTCGCCGGTAACTTGAACAACCTCGGGCGCATGTACTATGACCAGTCGAAGATGGAAGACGCAAAAAACTGCTACATCAAGGCGCGCAAGATTTTTGACCAGACAGACCCGACGGACATAAAGGCGGCCTTGAACAAGGCGATGACCAACATCAACATCGTGATGTACTACATATACGAAAAAAACAGCGGCATAGCCGACGAGGGGTTCCAGGATTGTGGCAAGTACCTCATGGAAGCCATCGAAATCCTGCGCCCATACCTGTTCAACCCAAGCGCAAACTATTACCACGAGTACGCCAAGAAGCTGCTCGACTCAATAATCAAATGACAGTGACATGACTTTATTAGACGACGACATAATAGAATACAGCAAGTCAATCGAGAAACTCCAACGCGAGAACACCGCGCTGAAGTTCCTCCTGCGGCGTTATGACCTGTTCGGCGACAATGACCCTCTCGCCAACCTGACCGACTGCGACGTGACGGCGCAGGTACGCGAGGCGGAGACCATCGCCTCCGTGATGTTCGACACGCTCCAAGTGCCGGCATTCGCTGGCGACCTTATTGCAGACGAGAAAGGCGTCGCCGTCGATTTTATGTTCACAAGGGTCAACGCGAGGTTTGCGGGATTCTTCCACCTGTCGCCGAAGGACATAATCGGCAAGACAAACTCGTCGCTCTCGCTACTGAAGTCGACGCTGTGGCTCGACACAATCGCCATCGCCGCCAAGACGCTCGAACCGAAGGAAACCAAGATTATGGAAGGCAACAACGCCTTCGATGTCACCGCGTTCAGCGTCAAGCACACCTCGTTCATCGCCCATTTTGTCATGTCGTCCGTCGCGGCTTACACTGACAATGCCTCCCTGCTTAACAACCTGCCATTCACCCAGTTGATTGTGGACGCGATACCAGTTCCGCTGTTCTACAAGAGCATGGACGGAAAGTTCATACTCTGTAACAAGGCATACGCCAAGACAATCATCGGAATGCCGCCGGAGGCCATCGCAGGGAAGTCTGTGACGCAGTTCGCCAATGTATTCTCGAAGGACTATGTCGAAGTCAGCCACGAAATCGACTCGCGGCTTGTGAGCGAAAACGACATACAGACACACGAAGGCCTGTTCAAATGCGCCGATGGGATTGAGCGCGAGTATATTGTCAACAAGACACTCATAAAGGGCAGCGACGGAAAGTCGTTGGGAATCCTTGGCGTAATGCAGGACATCGCCCATACGCTAAAGACACAGCGCGAACTCGCCGAGAGCGAAATCCGCTACAGGACGCTGTTCAACAGCATGTTACAGCCGATAATCATTGTCGACATCGAGGGCAACATCATACTCCTCAACACCTCGGCCGTCGAACTTTTCGAGGAGGACGACTCACACCTCATGGTCGGCGAGCAGGACGTGCCAGCCCTCAAACTCGTCAACATGGAGTTTGTCCGCCACGTCTACGAGAACGGCGAGCCGATTACGCGGCGCGTGCAACTGACAGTCAAGGGGCAGGAGCGGTGGTACATGTCACACATGCAAGTCATCAACGACCTCTTCGGCGAGAAAGTCGTGCAGATAATCTCGAACGACATAACGGAAATCAAACGCTACCAAAGCGAACTCATAGAGGAAAAACAGCGCGCCGAGGAATCCAACAACCTCAAGACTGTCTTCCTGACCAACATTGCCCACGAGACGCGCACCCCGGCTAACCTTATATGCGGCCTGGCGCAGATGTTGAAGTCGGGGATTAACGCCGAGAAGCACAGCGAGTACCTTGACGCAATCTACAGCAACTGCAAGAAGTTGCTCGCCATAATCGACGACATAGTAGAACTTTCAAAAATTGAAACCGCGCAGATAAAAATAAGGCATGAAATATGCAGCATCAACAATATCGTGGAGGAGGCATACGTCAACCTCAACGACGTACTCGCTGAAACCGGGAAAAATATTTCCATATCCCACTCGCCGCTCATAGACGAGTACAAGTCGCTCATCTACGCCGACAACCAGTATATCAGCCAGGTTTTGAGGAAGCTTATCGACAATGCCGTGACTTTCACACAAAAAGGCTCGATAGAAGTCGGCGCGAGGATTGAGGACGCGACTGTGACGTTCTACGTAAAGGACACAGGAATCGGCATCCCGAGCGAAAAACTCGGCACAATATTCGAGCGTTTCAGGCAGGCGGACGAGGGTGTCAGCCGTCAGTATGGCGGCAATGGGCTCGGACTCTCCATCGCCAACGAACTCGTCCGAAGCATGAACGGCACAATGAAGGTCGAAAGCACCGAGAACGAAGGCTCGACGTTCAGCTTCACGATCCAGTACGAGAGGGCTGGCGTGTGACTTACTTTTTATGACAACAAAAGACGGACATGTACAAGATTATCAGACATATAATTCCACTTTTCGCCATTCTGCTCGCCATCGGCATCGGGACGGCGAAAGCGCAGGACAATGGCGAAAAGTCGCAGTTCCAGCATTATATCCAGCAGTGCAAGGACTCGCTCGAGATGTCGCCATACGTCGCTGTCGAATATGCGGCACAGGCGAAACAACTCGCCGAGGCCTCCGGCGACAGCCTTGACATCGCCGTGGCGTATACATGGCTCGGCAAGTGCTATTACATGACACGTGTCTATTACCTCGCGATGAACAGGATGTTCAAGGCATTCGAGATATACTCGCTGCTGGACAAGCAGGAACAACTCGCCGCCTGCTTTGTGGACATCGCGCGGGTCTACTATCGGCAGGAGGTCATGGACATTGCCGACGAGTATTGCCTGAAAGCCATCAAGATTTGCGACACCTACAACTATCCGAAGACAAAGGCCGACGCCTTCAAAGTCCTCGGGCAGATATACACCCTCACAAACGAGGACTTGTCGATCCCGCATCTCGCCGTCGCCAAGCACATCTACGACTCGCTCGGACTGTCCACTCAGTCCGCAAACATCAACATCAGCCTTGCCGAGGCGTATGCAAGGCTGAACATGCAGGACTCGGCGTTCAGCCTCCTGGACTACAACCTCAAAAAATACTCCACGTCCAACGACCGCCGCTCAATCGCCCAGACATATTTTGCGTTTGGAGCGTCATACGAAGACCTCAACCAGTCCAACAAGGCGTTGGATTACTACGAAAAGGCGCGCATAAAGTTTGACTCGTGCCGCATGGTACACGACATGCTTAACTGCCTCATCAAAATAGCAAACATCCAGCTCAACCAAAAGGAATACGACCTCGCGCTTTATAATGCGAACAAGGCGTTGCACATAGCGCAAGAGGAGGAAAACCGCCACGGCTCGGAGGAAATCATCGTCAAACACCTTGCCTACCAGGTACTCTACAACGTTTACAGCCTGCGTGGCAATAACGACCTCGCGCTGAAATATTGCGAGATGTTCGCGGAGAGCGGCGACAGCGTGTACATGGTCAAGAAAAAAGAGCGTTTCTCCGAGTTCCAGGTCAGCATGGAGAGCCAACGCCTTCAAAAACAGATTGAAATGCTGCAAGTAAACTCCGAGAAGGAAAAACTCCTCATCGAAAAGAGCCAGTCGAACCGCAACATAATATTCTTGTTCATCATCATTGCGCTCGTCATCGCCGTGGTCATCATCTACTATTTCCGTTACAAGGAAAAAGTCCGCCACAACGCCGACCTCTCGCAGTCCAACAGCCGCATGGAACAGGAAATCAAGGAGCGCAAAATCGCCGAGACCGAGCTGCGGAACTCCGAGGAGAAATACCGACTGCTATTCCGAAAGACACCCGTGGGCATTGTCCAGTTCAACGACAAGCACATAATCACCGCCGTCAACGAGCGTTTCATACAGATTTTTGGGCTTAAGAACACAAGCCTTGTCGGCCAGGACATCTACACTGTCATTCCGCAAAAGCAAGTCGAGACGATGGAAGCCGACGACAATCCCTCGTCCGACAATGTGACCAAGCACGAGCTTAAGGTCAACACGCCCAATGGCGAGGTATTCGCCTCGGTGTCGTACAAGTCGTATGCCGACAATACCGGCACAAACATCGAGAAGGGCGGCATACTCATCATCGAGGACATCACCGAGCGCAAAAAAGCCGAGGAACACCTCGCGTCATATAACAGCGCGTCGAACACAATCATAGACCTTTTGCCGGAGTCCATCTTTATGCTTGACAACAAGGCGAACTATGTTTTTGCCCGCATACCGGGCGTGACGATGGGCGAGCAGCGCGCATACTTGGGGAAAAACATGAGGGAAAAGTTGCCGCCGGACTTGCTGCTGCCGTTCTTAGTGGCATTCAACACCGTCAAGAAGACCGGCGAGACCCAATATGCCGAGTACGAAGTTGCCGGTGATTCTCCGAACCAGACTGTATATAACGAAGCCGAGTTCACCAAATGCGAAGGCGACAAGGTCTTGGTGGTCATACGTGACATCTCGCGCCAAAAAATCGCCGAGTCAAGGCTCAAGAAGGCCAAGCACACCGCCGAGTCGGGCAGCAAGGCGAAGAACGACTTCATACTCGGCATCGCCACAGAATTGAAGTCGCCGATAGAGTCCATTCTGTTGAACTGTGAGCAGCTCGCGGCAACCATAACTGACGTGGATTCGTCATACAAGCTCAAACAGGCGATTAACTCCGCGCTCATGGTCAACGAGACATTCGCCGACCTGCTTAAATTCACTGAGGTCGAGGCTATTAAGAAAAACTATGTCAAGGCTGTCAACCCGATGGTCTTGGCGAGGGGCGTGTTCGACATATTCAGGACACGCGCCGACGAGAAAAACCTCAAATACCAGTTCACATCGACCGCCGGTGTGCCTTCGTCGCTACAGCTCGACGAAATCCGCCTGCGCCAAATCCTGTTCAACATTCTCTCCAACGGCATCAAGTACACCGAGAAGGGAACTGTCAAGTTGCACATCAGCTCCACTGGACACGAGGACAGTAACACTGTCGACCTCACGTTCTCCGTAGAGGACACTGGCAGCGGCCTGTCACAAGAGCAAATCGACGCAATATTCTCCGACCCGAATGCCAAGAAAGGAATGCCGCTGACTAAGAAAATGGCGGATACAATCGGCGCGACGATTAGCGTCAAATCCGAAGTCGGGAAAGGCAGCGTGTTCTCCATTACTATCCCCAACCTCGAGAACGAACAGCCGATGCCCACCACCGACGGAGCCTCCGGCCAGCATGAGTCGAAGTCCAGCACCTCGCGCCGCAAGAACTCCGACGCAATGCACGAGTACATATCCGTACTTAAGGATTCCATCATGCCGGAGTACCACAACATGGAACATCAGATGTCGTTTGAACTATTGCAGTCATTCGCCACAAAATTCCGCGAACATTCCGCCCACTACAACATCGAAAAGGGTGTCAAGCTCGCCGACGAACTCTCCGCAAACATCCGCAACTACGACATTCCGAACATCACACGCAACATCCGCAACATCGAGGCATACATACAGACCAACATCAAGGATTTGCAAGGGGAATAAAAAACGGCTGCGAGTTTGTGTTACCGCCAGAATTAACCGAACCTATTGTCCTGTCGGATTTTTCAACCGGCCCGTCAGGGTTCCATTGCAGGTAAAGGCGGATTTTCTTCACACTTTTGTTGTTGAAAACCAACTCATTACCGTAATGTTTCGATATTTTGTATTCTCAAACCTTTTCCATGCATCGTCCGTGTCGATGTCCTTAGGACGATTTTCGGCACGTTTTAGTTCCACAAGTTGGCGGTAAAGTTCGCTTTCCATCGTGAACTCAAAGTCGCGTTCCAACAACTTTGCGAACACGTCAAAAACGATGTCCTCAGCCTCTTTGTCGTTGTACAACAGCGACTTGGCAATCCTCTTCAACCTCGGGTACTGCGCCTTGAAAATCCGTTCTAATAATCTTTTGTCGTGCATTTTTCAGTTCTTTGCATATAAGACAATCGAAAGGTAGGATTTTTTTATGGCAAGTGAGAAAATAATTGTTACCTTTGCCAAAAATAATTAATATCCAAACAAACACTAAATAAACATTTACAGCATCATGTCACGTTTCAAACGTCTTGAGGTTCTCAATACCATGATCAGCACCGG
>CAJOJG010000041.1 GCA_905234655.1 uncultured Bacteroidales bacterium | reverse complement strand
CACCTGCATACACACGCCGACGAAAAGCACCGTCACCGAGCCGAACAGCAACAACGCCATCACGACCCTCATCACGTTTGCCAACCGCCGCGCGAATGTGGAGACCGCCACGAAGAATGCGTTAATCAATATCGTGAAAATAACGCCGTCGAGATACACGTCGTAACCGGCGATTTTATAAAGGTGGACGTTCATAAACACGTCGCCGAAAATCCCCCTCGTCAAAACCACAAAATTGTAAGCGTTTGCCCAAAGCAACGAAAGGTACGCCAACAGGAGCGACCATGTGACGAGAAAACCGTGGTCTTCGCCGAGGATATTGCGGGTATAGACATACGAACCCTTCGTGTCGGGGAACTTGTGCACCATCCACGAGTAGTTACGGCACACGACAAAGGCCATGAGCCCCGCCACAAGTATTCCGAGCACAGTGCCAAGCGGGCCGGCGTTCGGGATGAACACGGTACCGGGCATGACGACCGACCCCCACCCGACAATACAGCCGAAAGCGAGCGCCCAAATCGAGATGCCGCCGAAGTTCACTTTGTTTTTTGAAAGTCCGTCAGTCATTTATGAATTAAGTGTTATCTAAAAATTTTCAACAAAAAACATGCCGCAAGGCCGCGCCCCTCGCCTACCCTGCGACTTTACGCCGCACAAAATTACGAAAAAATTTGTATAAGACATACATTTGGATTAACTTTGCGTTTATAATAACAAAAAACTGATGGACAAGCAAGAGGCACTCGACAAGCGTTACCTGCGGATGGCGAGGATTTGGGCGGAAAACTCCTACTGCGTCCGGCGGCAGGTGGGCGCGCTCATCGTCAAGGACAAGATGATTATCTCCGACGGCTATAACGGCACACCGTCGGGGTTCGAGAACGTGTGCGAACTCGACGACGGCACCACGAAGCCATACGTCCTCCACGCCGAGGCCAACGCCATCACAAAGGTCGCAAAGAGCAACAACAACTCCCTCGGCGCGACGCTGTACGTGACGGCATCGCCCTGCCTCGAATGTGCCAAACTAATAATCCAAAGCGGAATCCGCCGTGTGGTGTACAGCGAGATGTACCGCCTGACCGACGGCATCGACCTCCTCCACCGCGCAAACATCGAGACCGTATACATCGACATCAACGACACCGCCCAATGAAACAACGCAACTGGCTACCGCTCCAACTTTTCGCCGCCTGCCTCGTAGGGCTGCTGCTCGGCAAGTTCTGCTTCAGTTCATCGAAGGAGCGGATGGAATTGTCGTTATTCAACGGCAAGGTCTCCAAGCTACAGTCCATCATGAACATCATCGACAACAAATACGTCGACCACATTGACATAGACAGCCTTAATGAACTCGTCATTCCACAAGTCCTCAAACACCTCGACCCGCACTCGATCTACATACCCGCCAAAGACCTCAACCAAACTGAAAAGGAAGTCGTCGGCCACTACTACGGCGTGGGCATAACTACAATGACCTTTAGCGACACGGCGACAATCGTCAACATCATCCCGGGCGGGCCGGCGGCACTGCAATCAGAACTTAAAGTCGGCGACCAAATCCTCTCGGTCAACGGCGAGGACGCGACCGGCCCAGTCGCCTCAAACACAGTAACAGACCGTATCAGCGGCGACTACGGAACCTCGGCAAGCCTGACAATAAAGCGTTTTGGCATCGACACGCTCATCCACATCGACGTCCCGCGTGGCAAAGTGCCAGTCAACTCGCTGACTTCCTCCTACATGGTAGACAGCACGACATCATACTTCAAGTTAGAAAGTTTCAGCGACAGGACATATTACGAGTTCCTGCACTCCGTTAACGACCTATGGAAGGACAACAAAATAAGAAACCTCATCTTGGACTTAAGAGACAATGGCGGCGGACGGCTCGAACCGGCTCGCCAACTTGCATGCCTGTTCACGATAACCGGCGACACGGTATTCGTAATGAAAAAGCGCGACAACGAGATAGAGCGAATCTGCATAGACACATCGTCCATGCGGGGGCTCAAATTGACAGCAATGAGGATGGCATGTCTTGTGGACTATAACACTGCATCGGCGGCAGAAATGGTCGCAGCGGCATTACAGGACAACGACCGAGGAATCATCGTCGGACGGAGGACATTTGGCAAAGGACTTGTGCAGACGCCGACGCTCATGCCCGACGGCAGCCAGGTCAACATCACGACCGAAAGAATCTACGCTCCATCTGGACGCACAATCCAAAAACCCTACGACGAGTACAAGACAGACAACTACTCCAAGCGCGTCGCCAACGGCGAGATGGACAGCGCGGCGGCGTTCAAGCCGACCGACACGACGAAATACTACACGTTTAGAGACCGCACCGTGTACTCAAAAAGCGGCATCATGCCCGATGTCTTCGTGCCATTAGCCGAATGGCCGCAGAACAAAACTTCAAAGATGCTGCTATCGTCGACAACCATGATTCAATACATAGTGAACCGGTACGTAAGGCACGAGGGCGACGAGGACGACTTCATAAAGTCGATATGCGACGACGAGCAGGCGACCTTCGACGACTTCATAGCGTATGCCCAGCTCCACAACAGCAACATCACCCTGCCAAAACGCAAGGACAAGAAAGAACTCGACGAATGTCGCGCAGAGATCTGCCCAATCATAAAAGCATACGCCTACTACGTCGTCGGAGACATGAGTTCGTGTGAAAAATACTTCAACCACAACGACATGGACATCGCCGCAGCGGCCAATGCCCTCCACAACGATTCCATTTACGCAACCATACTAAGAAAAATCAGAAACAAAAAATAACCGACAATGGCAAAACCACAACTATACGAAACAGCGGCACAGACCGAAAAGGCTGTGATAATCGGCATAATCACACAGGACATTACGCCCGAAAAATCTACGGAATACCTTGACGAACTCGAATTTCTCGCCAAGACCGCAGACGTGGAGTGCGTAAAGAGGTTCACACAACGCGCCGAGTACCCTAACCCGCGCATATACCTCGGTCAGGGCAAAATCGACGAGATAGCCAAATACATAGAGGACAACGAGATAGATGCAGCCATATTCGACGACGAATTAAGCCCGGCTCAGTACCGCAACATCTCCAAAATCTTCAAGTGCAAGATAATAGACCGCTCAAACCTCATCCTCGACATCTTCGCCAAGCGCGCACAGACCGCACATTCCAAGACGCAAGTGGAACTCGCACAATACCAATACCTCCTGCCCCGACTTGCCGGCATGTGGACGCACCTTGAGCGTCAGAAAGGCGGAATCGGCATGAGAGGCCCGGGCGAAAAGGAGATAGAGACCGACCGCCGCATCGTCCGCGACCGAATCTCACGCCTTAAAGAAGAACTCCAGCACATCGACAACCAGAAGAACGTCCAGCGCAAAAACCGTGGCAAACTCGTCCGCGTAGCACTCGTCGGCTACACAAACGTCGGCAAATCGACATTGATGAACCTATGGAGCCATTCGGAAGTCTTCGCCGAGAACAAACTTTTCGCAACCCTCGACACCACCGTCCGCAAGGTCGTCGTCAAGAACCTGCCGTTCCTGCTCTCGGACACCGTCGGCTTTATCCGCAAACTACCCAAAAACCTCTTTGAGAGTTTCAAGTCGACGCTCGACGAGGTAAAGGAGGCGGACATACTCGTCATCGTCAGCGACATCAGCCACCAGAATTTCGAGGAGCAACTCCAGACCGTCAACGACACAATCGCCGAAATAACGAAGGAGAAGAAGACCATATTCTACGTCTTCAACAAAATCGACAACTACACCTACGACCGCAAAGCCGCCGACGACCTCACCGAGCGCACAATGAAAAACTACGACCTTCAGCAGATGGAAGACTATATCCTCATGAAATACTCCTCCACAGCACCCTGCATATTCATCTCCGCCAAAAACAAGACGAACCTCGACGAACTCAAAGAAAGAGTTTACGCCGAGGCTCGTAGAATCCACACGGAGCGTTATCCGTATGACGATTTATTGTACACTGACACGGAGGACGAAGGAAGCGTCTAATTAATCAAGAACACTTTCTCGACACCTTTATATATACACCTTGCTGTTGCGCGACCGTCCGTTATCTTGCTGACGGAGATTTTCACGTCAGGATTGTCACACGTGACCTTGAGCGACGACTTGTCGGTCATCGGGCCATAGACTTGATAATGGTCGGCGCGGTAATAGCCATTGTAATTGGTGAAATACACCGGGTCGGCAGGGATTGTGAGATTGTTGCCGTCGACAGTGATTGTGATTTTTGGAACTTTGGGAACGTCAAGTTTGCTGTTGCCCTTGCTGAAGCCGATTCCGTATAGGTCGAACAGTCCGAATGGCATGTTCTGCGGACGGCGTTCCCACGGATTGCGCGGCTTAGGCTCTTCAACGTCCGGGCCGTCGACAACAAGGTAGATTGCATGTTTGCCGCTAAGTCCTTCGACCTGTGGAACTTTTACAGAATACAATGTCGGTGTCTTTGCGGCGTTTGCGGGAACGTCTATCACAGCGATTTCCTTTCCGTTCCAAGCGGAGTTTGCGTATGGGCCGTCGAGCATGACGCGGATTTTGAACGCCCCGTTGCCCTGAGAGGCGAGGTTGAGGTTGAGCGTTGTGCCGTCGCCCGACTTAGTTCCGTCAAAGGCTTTCAGTCCTTTTGTGTCGGCTGAAAGACCACCAAATCCAAAATACTTGAAGCCGACGATGCCTTTGTTTTTAAGACCGGCGAGCGTCATCGAGTTATTCCACACATCAAAGTTGTCCTGCATGTAGTTGACATCGGAAAGGTAGCACGCATATCCCGCCGAATAGTAGGCATACGGCGGCAGTCCAAAAATCTGGAAACCCTCGCTCGTCACCTCCGCGCCGGTGTACTGGTTGCCGTCGGAGGCTTTCGCAGTCCACTCATTGTCAGGCGTGTATGGGTCGTATGCAGTGATTTTCACAGTACCGCCATCGGCGACTTTCTTCTTGTCCCATGTGATTTTAACCGGCGCAACCATCGCCTGCCGCGCATAGCCAAAGCCACGTGGCGGGCGGTGGTAGAATACATACCACTGACCATTGATTTCCTGGATGGAGCCGTGAGTGTTGTGGCCGGCATTTTTGGCCGTGAGATGTTCGCCCTTTTCGTCAAGCACAACGCCGCGCGAGTCTACAAGCACACCGCCCGACCGCCACGGTCCCAATGGCGAATCGCCGTATGCGTAGCGCAACGCGGAGTTTGTGTTTCCAAGTCCATATTCCTTTCCGCTGTAGCCCGAGAACACCATCACGTACTTATTGCCGACCTGCCGGATTGAGGAAGCCTCGAAGAAGTTAAAGTCCAACGGGTTTTGACCCTTGTAAAGTGACTTGTATTCAGAGCCTTCTTTATCAAGCAGTTTGCCATCGTAGCTGCACGCCGGAATGAACGGGTCGATGAGCTGTGTCCCCTGACGCTGGGAGTACATCGTGTTTTGGTCAAGCTCACACGCCGTCGAATGTTGGAAACCGTAGAACACGTATGCACGGAAGCCCTTGTTGTAGTCCTTGTCCTTCTTGTTGGTGATTGTCTCGACGAACACCGACGGGTCAAAGTCTATCAACGAGCCTTCCACACAACTGCGTCCGTCCTGCGAGAGGTTGACCGGCGTGAACGGGCCAGTCGGACGGTCGGACTTGCACACCATCGGCACCCTGCGCCATCCGCGCGAATGTGGGTAGAGATAATATGTGCGCTTACCAGTCTCTCGGTCATTAACCTCGACGAGGTCGGGTGCGAACATCGTGTCCCACTGTCCATCAATGAAATAGGAGAAAATAGGGCCTTCGTCGCGCCAGTCTGTGAGGTTCTCCACAGGAGCAGACCACATCCGGATGTCGTTGCCGCAATATGCGGTGTAGCGCGTGTCATGCGAGCCAATGATGTACGCGCGGTACTTCCCCGGATTGTCAGGGTCTTCGAATACGCGCGGCTCGCCGTCGGGAAGGTGTTCCCACAACGGCAGGTACGGGTTCTGCGCCACCGAGCCAAAGCTTAACGCACAGAACGCCAAGAGGTTCAAAATCTGTTTTTTCATTATACTTAAGTGTAGTTATATGGTAAAAAGTTATTTAAATATGCTTTGTCAAAAAAAAATCTCCATCTTAAAACTCTATCTTCCCCACCCCATCTCCTTTCATCTTCTCGTATGCACCGCTGTCAAAAGTGTAATACTTCGGTGTGCGACCGACAGACTTTTTCTTTGTGCGACGCTGATGTTCGTCCGGGACTTCGGCGATAATCCCCGACAGAAGTATCTTCTTCAAGAAATTCCTCCTGTCGAAACTTACACCCAAAATCGCCTCGTACAAACGCTGTAACTCGGGTATGGTAAACATTCTGTCCATCAAGCCAAAACCTATCGGCTCAAAATATATCCTCTCCCTCAGCGTCTGCAAGGCTTTGGCGAGTATTTCTTCATGGTCAAACGCCAAGCCGGGCAGCGACGACAACGAGAACCATTGGGCGTCGCTCGCGTCGTCGCCGCCCCTGACTTCCGACTTCCTGACGAGCGAAAAGTATGACACCGACAACACGCGCTCCCTCGGGTCGCGCCCTACCGCCGAAAAAACTCCAAAATGCTCTACGACCTCCGGGCTTAGCGTCGTCTCCTCGCACAACTCGCGCCTTACGCACTGCTCGGCGGTCTCGTCCATGCGCAGGAACCCGCCAGGCAAAGCCCACTTGTCCTTGTATGGCTCTATGCCGCGCCGGATTAGCAAAATCACGATGTCATGTCCGTCAAACCCGAACACCGCGCAGTCGCACGCAACCGCCGGATGTGGGTATTCGTATATGAAATTCTGCTGCTCCATTTTATTATGTGTAAGACTTCGCAAAAATAATGTTTTTTACTTCAGTATCAAAAATATTTTTTACCTTTAGCGCAAATTTCAATAAAGAACACACACAATGCCTATCAAAGACTGGAGCGAAGACGACCGCCCACGCGAGAAACTGATGTCCAACGGTGCCGAGGCATGCTCGGTAGCCGAACTCATCGCCATACTCATCACAAACGGCACACGCAGCAAGTCCGCCGTGCAACTCGGCGAAGACATAATGAAAGCGTGTGACAATAACCTCGTCATGCTTGTAAGGAGCACAATGGAAAACTACCAAAGCGTCGATGGAATCGGCCCAGCGAAAGCGTGCATAATAAAGGCGGCGGCTGAACTCGGGCGGCGTATCCACCTCGCGAGCCTCGGCGAATCCATAAGGCTGAACGCGCCACAGGAGGTCTACAGCGTCATGCAGTTCCTGAGGTTCGAGAGCCACGAAGAATTTTGGGCGCTATACACACAGAACTCGGGCTTCTTGGTTCAGAAGACAAAAGTCGGCGAAGGCTCTGGCGGAAACGTTGTCGTGGACACACGAAAACTCGTCCTGAACGCCATCACAAGCAACGCGACCCGCGTCATACTCTGCCACAACCACCCCGGCGGCACCCAACGCCCCTCGACCCAGGACCTCGACCTCACTGACCAAATCGCGGCCGCGCTAAAGCCGCTCAAAATTTCGGTCGTCGAACATCTCATAATCGCCGGAGACTCGTACTACAGTTTTCTCGAAAACAATTTGTTATAGTTCACACATTATAAAAGTGCAAATTCAAAAATATTTTTGTAACTTTGCGGCATAGAAAAACACATTTTTAACGTGAACACCAGATACCTGAGCCATAAGGAAATCGACTTCGAAAAATGGGAGAATTGCGTCAGCAACTCGCTCAATGGCTGTGTGTACGGCCGTACATGGTACTTGGACATCGTCTCGATGAACTGGGACGGGATTGTCAAGGGCGACTACGAAGCCGTGATGCCGGTGTTCAGGGATGAAGAGAAGATGGTAATGCCATTCGGAATGACATGGACCGGCATATACAGCAGGAACGGACTGACAGAAGACTTATGCCAGGAGTTCATCGACATAATCGACAGGAAGTTCAAGTACATCAACCTTACTTTCGACAAATATTTCCCCGGCGCGCACCGCAGCCTCGGGCGGTTCTCCGAAGGAACGGTATACCAGATGGACACTTTCAAGGGCATATCTACACTCGAGACCCAGTCTCCCGCTGCCGGTGTCAACTACAACCTCTACTCATGCCGCGACCATATCTCAGAAACAATACAGGCGATAACCTACGACGACCTTATGGGCGTCAACAAGTCGCTGTCGTTCAAGTCGGCATTACCGCTAAAATTTCTGGCGTTCAGGTCGGTGTATAGGAAATACGGCTACTACAGCGAACTCATATACCGTGGCGTAACCATAAAAGGCTCGGCATTGGTAATCTTCAGCGACAACTACATCTTCATGCCGTTCTTTGGGGTCAAAGGCAACACCCAGGAAACACAATACGGACAGATGCTGCTCCTGACTCACATCGTCAACAAGTACTTCCGCCACAGGCCGGGAATACTGGTCATCGACGACAAGGAAACCGGCATCGAGCCTAAGACTCTCGAACAATTAGGGTTCAAGAAATACACCACGACAACCTACAAAGTCGACATGATCTCTAAATTCACTAACTTATTCAAAACAAACAGACAAACACAAACCAGCAAATGAAAATCATATCATACAACCTCAACGGCATCCGCGCCGCCGTCACAAAAGGCCTCTACACATGGCTCAAGGACGAACAGCCCGACGTCCTCTGCATCCAGGAGACAAAAGCCCAGCCCGAACAGATTGACGAAATAGAGTTCAAGCGCCTGGGCTACAAGTGCTACTGGTTTTCCGCCAAAAAGAAAGGGTATTCCGGCACCGGCATCGTCACAAAAATCGAACCCAAGCACGTGGAATATGGCATGGGCATAGAGAAATACGACGACGAAGGGCGCGTTATCCGTGCCGACTTCGACGACTATTCGGTCATCTCGGTCTACCACCCGTCCGGCACGAGCGGCGACGAGCGCCAGGCGTTCAAGATGCAATGGCTCGAGGACTTCACGGAATACATCGAGACCCTCCGCAAGACATACCCGAGGCTCATCATCAACGGCGACTTCAACATCTGCCGACTTTGGATAGACATCAACAACCCCGAAAAGCACGAGGACACATCGGGATTCCTGCCCGAGGAGCGCGAATGGTTCCAGAGGTTTGTGGACTTGGGATACGTCGACAGCTTCCGCGAATTTTGCAGCGAGGACAAGCAATATTCATGGTGGTCGTTCCGCGCGGGCAGCTACCAGAAGAACCTCGGCTGGCGAATCGACTACAACATGGTGACTTATAACCTCAAAGACAAGCTCCAATCCGCATTCATCCGCCCAGAACTCCGATTCAGCGACCACTGTCCCGTCGGGATAGAGATTTTACCATGAAACGGCCATTTTTGAACTCAAACGCTACAAATTTGAACTCATTTTGACATTTCGTCTGATAAAAAAGTCGTAACTTTACACCTGCGGTGCAGATGAAGAAATGCACCGACTACACTAATGTAAAACAACTATTTATCAGACCAAGAATGGAAAAAACGCAGAACTATCAAGGCGGACACCTCAAGCGGCTCATACTCTGCCGCAGTGTCCTCCTCCTTGCGCTAATATTCTGTGCTACAGGTATTTTTGCGCAAAATGGACGACTTGTCCTCGAAAAGAACAACGCCCGGATCTACCAGCAAGCCGACGGCTGGAAGATGTACCACGGCACCGAAATCGTGGCGCATGGCGAAGGCTCTATAAATGTGGGAAATATGCCGCCCATGTTCAAGAAAATATTCGAGAGCATCGCCAACACCGGCTCCAATACCAAACTCGGCAAAAACCTCTCCAAAGCCGTCTCGACGCCATACGGCCCGTACCTCAAGACCGCATGGAACCAACAGTCGCCATACAACGACGTATTCCCCCTCCTGACATACACCGACAGCGAAGGCAAAACCGTCACCGGGCGCACAGTGACCGGCTGTTCCACAATCTCCACCGGCCAGGTGCTCAACTATTACGGATACTGCCTGCCAATCAACGCAAGCGGAAACAGGAGCTGCGGTGGCCCGCTATCCACTGACAACGACTTCTACAGCATCACGAACCTCCAAAAACAGGAAAACACATATAATGGCGAAGCATACACATATTATACGTATGACTATGACGTGTCATACACACCCGACTTCGCCAAAATCGCGTCCGACAACACCGAAATGTCAAAATTCCTGTTGGCAATATCCATGGCGCAGTCGGCGGGCTACGGCACGTCCGCTCAAGGCGGCACGGCGACTAATGCGACCGTCCAGGCTGAAGCCCTCACAGACATTTTCGGCTATAATGTGACACGGTACTCGAACCTCACATCGCTCGAATACGAGCAGTTTGCCGAGAAAGCACTCCACCAGGCTCACCCGCTCATCATCAGCGGCGGCGGCCACAGTTTCATAATCGACGGCTTTAACGGTCAGGAGTACCACATCGACTACGGCTGGGGCGGCGCAGGAAACTGCTGGCTGACGGCCGAAGCATTTGCAAAGACATCCTACGGCAACAATTTTGGCGTTACAATCGCATCGCCCAAAATCGCCGTCGACATGCAGGCTACCCCCAAGTACCTGCACATAACTGGCAACGGCACTGACAAGAAACTTGACATGAAACTCACCTCGGGTCTCGACTACGCCGCCGAAGTCCAACTTGCACCCGGCACATACGAATTTAGCATCGAATACGCCGACGGCACGCTCATCGCGCCATACACGACCCAGGTATTGCAACTGAATCCGGACAAAGCAAAATACGAACTGGCTGGAATGTTTGTCCAGACACCGGCACAGCTGCAAGTCCTCAACACCCACAAAGTCAAGATTAGCCACAACATCGGCACTGCAAGCATATCCGTAGAAGCCACCGACCTCCAAATCTCCATCTCCGGCAAAGTCTACGACAGCAACAACAATGCACTCGCCAACGCAATAGTCACCACGTCGCCCACAAAGCCTGTGCAAAACACGCTTTCAAGGGAAAAAGGCGGCTACTATTGGAAACTTTCATCGCGCCACTTCATAGAGTTTGTCCCCAACGACGCATACATCTCTCAAGTTGGAGTATACATGTACTGCTACGGCAACAAAAACTCCGACGTGATATTGGAGCTGCTCGACGAAAGCAAAAATACAATCTGGGAAACCTCACTGACCCCGGCACAGATAGTCTTCAACACTGGTTGGACAGAAGTTTCGACCGGTGCGACTGTGAAAGTAACACCCGGAAAGAAGCACTACATCGCATTATCACACGCCACCGTGCCGTCCACGAGCGAAGACATGTACGGCTACAGCACAAACCTCGACAACGAGCCGGCATATAAAGTGACCACGGTCGACGCCCCGATGTCCGTCACCGACCAAAACGGCAACTATTCGCTCTCCACCTACAACCCCTTCAACGGCGCAATCTTTGCATACGCCGACGACCTCACATACGCACCCGCAATACTCACTGACGTCGCCGCCGACAAGACCAGCGTCGACTTCAAGCCCGGCTCAGCCACTACCTCTACCGTCTCCGGCAAAGTCCTCGACCAAGACTCCAACCCAATCCCATACGCCACAGTGTCGCTCACTACCGACCAAGCCGAAGGAAAGACCGTGAAGGCCGACTTCGACGGCGAATACACAATCCAAGTCACCAAAAACTTCACCGGCACTCTCTACGCATTCGCCGACGGATACAATATCCCGTCCTTGTCGCTCTCCAAAATCACCGGCAACGTAACCGGCAAGGATTTCAAAGGCACAAGCGCATACATAACCGTCACTGGCAAAATCCTCGGCATCGACAACGCAGGCATTGCCAACGCGCTCGTGTCGCTCTCTGCCGACATGTCGAACGCCATAAAGACCACAGCCGACGGCTCATACACCATCGATGTCGCCAAAAACTCGACCGCAAAACTCTACGCGACCGCCGACGGTTGTGACTTCTCGCCCGCGACTGTCACAACAAAATCCGCCGAAATAGCAGGTTTGGACATTCAAGAACTCCCCAAGAACGTCACAATCTCAGGCAAAGTCCTCGACAAGGACAACAAAGCCGTGCCTGACGTTTGGATAACGACCGAAAACAAAAAGCCGGAGGAGACCGCCGACGTCAGCCTGACAAGCTCCTCATACAAATACATATTCCACACTAACTCGCTGACAACCCGCTTCACGCCGACCAAGTCATACATCACAAGGATTGAACTCAAAATAAGGTACAGCGGAAAACCGGACGACCTCACGATTGCCATCAACGACAATAAGGGCAACGCGGTTTGGCAAACGATTGTCAAGCCCGACGACACCTATTTCACCTCCCAGGCTCTCAATGTCATTGAAGTCGGAGTCCCGGTAACGCCGGGAGAAAAATACAGCATCGTGTCAAAGTACAACTATAACAGCAACGTCAATTATTACGCATATTATGGCGACGACAACTACAGCCTCATCCATACAATCTATGCCATCGACAACGCCATCCGCACAAACTCCAACGGCGAATACTCAATCCAAGTACGCCGCCACAGCGACCTCACGCTCTACGCATGGGCGGGCGCCGACTACGAGCCATTGACGATAACCGACGCATCGGAACTCACAGGCCAGGACTTCAAGCCGAAACAGGCGCAGCCCAAGACCTACACGATAGCCGGCAAAATCACCGACGAGAACTCCAAGGCCATCTCCGGCGCAAAAGTTTCGCTGTCAGCCACTTCCGCCGACACTCAGACCGTGACCTCCGCCTCCGACGGCTCATATTCGTTCACCGTCACCGAAGGCTTCACTGGCAAAATCGCCGTCCAATACTCCGGCTACACTTTCACCGAGACTACCATCAGCAGTGTCACCGCCGACATCGCCAACAAGAACATCAAAGGCACAAAAATCATCGTCAACTACACCGTCTCCGGCAAAGTCACCGACGAAAAATCAAAGGCAATCTCCGGCGCAACGATAACAATAACCTCCAGCGACGGCTCTACGCAGACCGCCACGACTGACAAGAATGGCGCGTATTCGTTCACCGTCACCGAAGGTTTCACTGGCATAATCACTGCCGAATACGACGGCTACAAGTTTTCGACCCTCACTTTAAATAAGGTTTCCAAAGACCTCACTTCCAACAATTTCGCTGGCGAGAAGATTATCGTCTATGCTACCATCAGCGGCACAGTCAAAGACCAGGCGAACACAGCGATTCCCGGCGCATCAGTCTCCATCAACCAGGACATGACAGACGCAGTGACGACTGGCACAGACGGCGCATACTCCATCCAAGTTTCCGACAACTTCTCCGGCAAAATCTACACTAAGGCCGACGGATACGAGTTTGAGCCGCTCACAATAAAGAACGCCACCGGCTCACTCGCCAACCAAAACATCACCGGCAAGGAAATCATAGACGAAAACGCCACAGTCTACATCACAGGCCGCGTCCTGGACAAAAGCTACAACCCCGTGGAGGGTGCGGAAGTCTACACGACGACAGACGGCGTGCCTGAATTGAAGTTGGACTGTAACAAGGAGGACGACGCCGGCAACTGCTACTACCTGCCGAACTCCGCCTACGCCTCCAACTATTCTTACTCCGCCTTCACGCCCAAGAATGGCAACATCGGCCGCGTCGAGTTCAAGGTATTCTACAACGGCAAGCCCGGCAGCCTCAGCGTCGCAATCCTCGACTCCAAGAAAGCCGTCGTCGCCGAAAAGTCGCTCGAATCGTCACAGGTAAAGAACAACGACTGGACAGCCGCAGACCTCGATGCGACCGTCACCCCGGGCCAGCAATACTACATCGTCATCAAATCCGACAAGGCGCGCAGCGGCAGTAACTACTACGCATATTACGACAGCAAGGACGACGACGGAATGTTGTTCCGTATCCACGCCTACGAGGGCGGCGAGACAAAAAAGAGCGTCAAGACCGCATACGACGGCTCGTTCACATTCGAGGCTGCCGCAGGCGAAAATGTGAAACTCTACGCCTCATACGCCACGCTCGTCTACGAGCCAAAGACATTCTCCCAGCTCAAATACGACGTCCCCGGTCAAGACTTCGTGCCGGAAGGCGCAGTCGCCCCGACAAACACCGTAACAATCTCCGGCACAGTCTACGACATCACGCGCAAAGGCATTTCGGGCGCGATCGTGACACCGTCCAGCAAAGCGCCATACGTACTCTGCAAACAGGACGACTGCACGACATGCTGGTCGTTCACCGAGCAGGACGTGCCGTTCAAAGCCACCGACAAGTACATCACGCAGGTCGACTTCATGATTTCAAAGACAAACACGCCCGGCAACCTCACCGTGTCAATCCTCGATGCGTCCAAGCGCGAACTTTGGTCAAAGACATTCACAAACGACGAGACGACGGCATGGCAGTGGAAGGAAGTCTTCATCGACAACAGCGTCCAGCTCATCCCCGGCGAATATTACAACATCCGCCTTACCGCCCAAAACACCGGCGGCACATATTTCTACGTGATGAACGACAAGTATGAAATGGCATACCGCGTGTGGGCTAACGACGAGCCTTGCGTCCGCTCCAACAGCAACGGCGCATACTCCTTCACCGTCAACGCCAACACATCGGGTTCGCTCCACGCATATTACGACGACATCACATTCAACACCGTCGAGTACGCCAACCTCACACAAAACGCCACCGGCAAAGACTTCGGCATTTTCACAAGCGTTGGAGTACTGAGGGAAAAAGGCGTTTCAACGCCAGTCTCCGAGGTCGTCCCGTCCAGCAAAACCAACACCGCAAAAGTGTGGTCTTACGACAAGACAATCTACATCGAGACCCTCGCCGGCAGCCAATACAGAATCCTCGACCTTAACGGCAGGATAATAACAACTTCCACGACAGCCTCCACCCGCGAACAAGTCAACATCGGACAGTCTGGAATATACATCGTACACGTCAATAACCAAGCGTACAAAGTGATGGTTCACTAATCTCATTGATTATACGATTACTTTTTTGACTAAACCAACGCAATTACCTGAGCGCAAACGACACGCGCTCAGGTTTTATTTTAAAAAAAGTTATTTGTAATCACGCGAAAATTCTAATATCTTTGCCACACGAACCACAAGGGTTGAAAAACGAAAAATGGATGAGATTCTATTCCATATAACCAACATCCTCACGATAGTCGCCGCGCCCGCTGTGGCGTGGGGGATATTCGTACACGGACGGAAGCATGCACCGGAAACTAACCTGATAAGGCGGTCAGCCGCCACGATATTCTCATTATGGGCGGCGCAGAGGGCGTCTAACTTCTCAATCATTTGGCCACAAGGCATCGAAATATTCGCCACACTGCCATTAGTGATTCTCAGCATCTTGATGATTACCTCGACAATGTTCAGCACGGCGTTCATGGGGCGACGCTACCACAAAAACTCCTTCCTATGGATTCTTTATTTTTTGCAAATCCAAGCCTTTGTATTATCTTTGTGCCGAAAAAAAAAGCACACAACATGACCGGCACAATCATAAAATCCACTGGCAGCAACTACCTCGTCCGCGACGGCGGCGACGGCCCTATCGTACCATGCAAAATTCGCGGCAGGCTGCGCCTCGACGGCATCAAGAGCACAAACCCCGTCGCAGTGGGCGACATCGTAGACTACGACATGGACGCCGACGGCAAAGTCGGCGTGATATCCAACATCCAAAAACGCCGCAACTGCATCGTCCGCCGCGCCACCAACCTCAGCCGGCAGTCGCAGGTAATCGCCGCCAACATCGACCAATGCCTACTCGTCGCCACAATAATAATGCCCGAAACGCCATTGGAATTCATCGACCGGTTCCTCGTGTCGGCAGAGGCGTACAAAGTGCCGGCGATAATCGTCCTCAACAAGAGCGACCTCTACGCCGACGGCCTCGAAGAAGTCGTTGCGGAAATGTCGGGCATCTACACCAAAATCGGCTACCAGTGCATCTGCGCGTCGTCAAAGACCGGCGAAGGCATCGACACCCTTCGCAACATCCTCAAAGACAAGACCACCTTGCTCTCAGGACGTTCCGGCACCGGCAAATCCACCCTCATCAACACCATCTGCCCCGGCCTCGACCTTCGCACGGGCGAGATTTCGGTGGCGCACCTTGACGGCAAACACACCACCACATTCGCTGAAATGTTTCCTTTAAGTTTCGGCGGCTATGTAGTTGACACGCCAGGCGTTAGAAGTTTTGGAACGGCGGGGCTCACCAACGAGGACGTCGCCCACAATTTCCGCGAGATATTCGGCTTATTGAGCCAATGCCGCTATTACAACTGCACCCACACCAACGAGCCGGGCTGCGCCGTCAAGGCCGCCGTCGAATCCGGCGACATCGCCCCCTCGCGCTACGAAAGTTACCTCTCTATCATCAGCGGCGACACCAAGCACCGCCAAAAGGATTATTGATTTTGTGCGATTATGCCTTCCCCAGCTTCACCTCGTCATTGGTGCGGCATTGTCCGTTTTGAATCTGACGATGCCCTTCCATTGCGCGCGCCACAAGTTCGTCGTTGGTGTATGGCATTTGGAAATCGTCGTCCTGCCCGTAGTTCCTTATCTCGTCCGCGAGCCACAGCCGGTCTTCCGCCGACAATGCGCTGACGATATAATCACGTAGTATTGATACTGTTGCGTTGTTCATTTCGTTGCTTTGATGGTGTGAAATATACCCCAAAAATATATTTAATAATCCTTAGTTACAAATATTTTGGCAAAAATCTTTCAGCGGCAAATATTTTTGCTTACCTTTGCCTGATTTTTAAGGCAAAGAATACAGAATATGAAACTACCTAAGATATTTTTGACCCTGATTATTGCCACTACGGCGGCGACGGCGGCGACGGCGCAGGAACGGTATTTCCAGCCGTTGGGACGGATGTTTGACCTCGACATGCAGGCATCGATTGCCGCCGACGAGGACGACGACGCGCCATTCTCGGCTGTGAAACCCGTCCTGATACCGTCGGACGAGGAATTGCCGATAGTGAAAGAGCCGCTCGGCACCGCCCGATGGCTTCGCACGCATTTCTTTGACGACGACTTCCTGCAATTTTCGAGCGACGTCCACACAATCACCGTCAACCCCATCCTGCATTTCCAGCGCACATACGTCCGCACCGACAAGGACGGCGAACTTGCGTACTTCAAGCGTCAATACCCAAAAGCCGACAACGACGGCGACAAATTCTACTTCCTCAACACCCGTGGTTTTGAGGCATTTGGACGGCTTGGCAAGAGGATTTACTTCAACACCGAGTTTTACGAAAACCAGGCGCGCTATCCCCGTTACGAAGACAGCATCATCAACGTAATGCGCGGCATCCCCGGCCAAGGCTTCGGCAAGGCGTTCAAGGTGGACGGCAAGGACTGGGCGATAGTCTTCGGGCATCTTTCCGTTGACGTCAACAAGCACATCACCATCACCCTCGGCAACGGCAAAAACTCAATCGGCTCGGGCTACAGGTCGGTGATTTTGAGCGACTTGAGTTTCAACTACCCCTTCCTGCGCACCGACCTGAAATTTGGCAACTTCTACTATTACGTCCTCTGGGGCTACATGCAGACCGAGCATTGGTTTTATTTCTCGTCGTCAGAGACGGGCGAAAGGCAGTACAAATACGCCAGTTACCACGTCGCGGGCTGGAAACCGTCGCCGAAACTCGAACTGTCCCTCGTCGAGGGCGTCATGTGGAAAAACACCAACAAGGACAACGTCTACAAATACTCGCCAAACGCGATGATGTTCGTCCCAGTGATTGGGCTGCCCCTCGCCGCCAATGGCTTCAACGACGACAACCGCGTCCAGATTGGCTTCGACGCCAACTACACGCCGATCCAAAATTTCAAACTCTACGCCCAGTACAACTATCAGGGCAAGGGAAAAGTCCACGGCGACCAAGATTCCGAGGCTTACTACGGCGTACAGTTCGGGTTGCACTGGTTTGACCTCGCTTTTGGCGCGGCCGACGGGCTCAAAAGCCACATCCAGTTTGAATACGACTATTCCAACATCAGCGACGGCAAGCACAGTTCGGATTTTTGGAACTACGGCTACCCGCTCACCACGCTCAACGTCGTCAATACCGGCTACGGCGAGACAATCCTCGCCGCCGACCTCGAATACAAGCGCGTAAGGCTCGAAGGCATGTTGCAACACGCCAACTGGTTTGACCGCAAGGGCATCACCCTTCGCTACATGCTCAACCCCAAGACCAAATGGAACGTCTACCTGACTGCGCAGAGCCGCACCATCGACGAAGAGTGGCACTACGACAACAACATGCTCGTAATCGGAATGTCTATCTGCCCGCAGAATTTTTATTTTGATTTTTAGGAGAAATGGAAAGGCTTAAGTTTTTGATAATAAGGTTTTCATCTATCGGCGACATTGTGCTTACGACACCAGTGTTGCGGCTCATAAAGTCGAAGTATCCCGATTCGGAATTGCATTTCGTGACCAAACAGAAATTCAAGGATGTCGTCGCGCTTAACCCGCACATCGACAGCCTCCATCTCCTCGGCGACAGCCTGAGCGAATGTATCGACGAGTTAAAAAAGACGGAGTATGATTATGTCATCGACCTCCACAACAACTTCCGCTCGAAGCGTGTGCGCCGTAACGTAAAATCAAAGCACGTCTCATGGCTCGACAAACTGGACATAAGGAAGTTTTTGTACACGACATTCAAAATCAACCGCCTGCCCGACGTGCATATCACTGACCGTGAAGTCGACACGCTCAAAGACCTTGGCATACAGAACGACAACGCCGGACTTGAGTACTACATTTCCGACGAGGACAACGCCAAGGCCATGGAGTTGACCTCCGCCCTGCCCGACGGATATGTCGCCTTCGTCATAGGCGCGACATACTACACAAAGCGAATGCCCGCCGACCTCATCGCCAAAATAGCCGACAATCTCGTGAAACCCGTCGTCCTTGTCGGCGGCCCGGGAGACGCCGATGCCGCAAAAACGATAGGAAGCCTCTGCAAAAACAACCGCATGCTCGACCTATGCTCGAAGTTGCCGCTTAACGTCAGCGCAGGCATCGTCAAGAACGCCACGCTCGTCATTGCACACGACACTGGCCTTATGCACATCGCCGCTGCCTATAAGAAGGACATCATCACGCTTTGGGGCAACACCGTCCCGGAGTTCGGCATGTACGCCTGTGAGCCTGGCGAAAAGAGCATGGACTTCGAGGTCAAGAACCTCAAATGCCGCCCGTGCTCAAAACTCGGACACCACAGATGTCCCAAGAAGCATTTCGACTGCATGGCGTTACAGCCAATAGACAAAATCATAAACACTGCCAACGACATTTTACAAAAAAAATAACGATGTACCGAACACAAATTTTCAAATTCGTCGAAGAAAAGTTCGACATTTTGGAGACAATATTCATACTGATACTCCTCGCATCATCAATATTGATGATGAACGAAATGTCATATTCGCTCTACGGCATACAAGGCTCGCTGATACTGTTGGCGATACTGTATTTCCTGATGGCGTTACGACCGTTCAAGGAAAAGGTCGCAGGCCTCAGAATCGTAGTACGGCGCGTAGTATACATGTCATACGTACTGGGCTGCCTGACGGCGATGTCGGTATTCAGGTTCGACGGCGATGTCGATGTCCACAAACTCATCGTCGCCACCCTCTGTTTCTTCGGCGTGTCGTTTGCGGCGTTGTTGCTGTTAAGGTTCAAGATGAATGTAAAAAAACAGTTTTTAGGCCTCATGCTCCGCTGCGCGATATTCACGGCGGTACTGGTCTGGTTGCTGATGATGTATTAATCAATGCATTAAGAGAAAAATGATAGAAATAATGTCCCCTGTGGGAAGTTATGAGACGCTGGCGGCGGCGATTAATGCCGGTGCGCAGTCGGTGTATTTCGGGCTTGGGATCCTGAACATGAGAGCCAAATCGACGGTCAATTTTACCGAGGACGACTTGGACAACATCGTCGCGACGTGCAAACAACACGGCGTGAGGTCGTACCTCGCCATCAATACCGTCATGTTTGACAACGACCTGCCGACAATGAGGCGGCTCGTCGATTTGGCGAAGGCGCACGGCGTTACGGCAATCATCGCGTCGGATGCCGCAGTGTTGCAATACGCGCTTGAACAAGGCGTTGAAATCCACGCATCGACACAGCTGAACATCAGCAATATAGATGCGGTGAAGTTTTACGCGAGGTTTTGCGACGTCGTGGTCTTGGCGCGCGAACTTTCGCTTGACAAAGTCCGCAAAATCCACGAGCAAATCGTCGCGCAAGACATCCGCGGACCCAAAGGCGGATTGGTGAGGATAGAGATGTTTGTGCACGGGGCGCTGTGCGTGGCTACGTCGGGGAAATGCTACATGTCGCTTCACCTTATGAAATCGTCCGCAAACCGTGGCTCGTGCCTTCAAGTGTGCCGTCGCGGGTACGAAGTTACCGACCTCGAGACCGGCGAAAAACTCGCCATCGAAAACGAGTACATCATGTCGCCCAAAGACCTCTGCACCATCGAGTTCCTCGACCAAATCCTCGACGCCGGCGTTGAAGTCCTCAAAATCGAAGGCCGCGCCCGTCCGCCAGAATATGTAGCCCTGACGACCCAAATCTACTGCAACGCCGCCGCCGAAATCCTCGCGCACACCTACACGCCCGAGAAGGCCGCCGCCGACAAGGAACGCCTGCGCGATGTCTTCAACCGCGATTTTTGGAACGGCTACTACCTCGGACAGCGTCTCGGCGAATGGACCGACCAGCCCGGCAACCGCGCCCGCTTCCACAAAGAGTTCATTGGCACTGTCAACAACTTCTTCTCGCGCCTTTCCGTCGCCGAAATCTACCTAAACAGCGGCTCACTGAAAGTGGGCGACACGGTAATCTTCATCGGACAGACCACTGGCGCGTTGGAAGTGGAAGTCAAGGAACTTCGCCTCGAATACGACCCCGTGCCAAGCGTCAACAAAGGCGACGTATTCTCGATGCCCGTGCCGTCGGTAGTAAGACGCGGCGACAAGGTGTATCTGAAAGTGGCGAACTGAAATTCCCCAAAGTCCGCTTTTTTAGCCAACTTTGGGGATTTATAACCTTATAATCTCCCAAAGTTCGATTTTTTTGACAACTTTGGGGAATTATAACAAAAAAATTGATTACATTTGCAGCGTAATAAAAAAGATTTTGTTATGCTGATTGGAAGAGAAAAAGAGCAAAAAACGCTCAGACAGGCTTTTGAGTCCGACGAATCGCAGTTCGTGGCGGTATATGGTCGGCGGCGCGTAGGCAAGACATACCTTGTGAGGCAGTTTTTCAAAGGGAAACTCACTTTCGCACATTCGGGACAAGCCAAAGGCTCGATGGCAGAGCAACTTTACGGCTGGGCTGCCTCGCTGCGTGATGCCGGCCTTAAAACCGAATCCACGCCCAAAACGTGGCTCGAAGCCTTCGATTTGCTCAAAGATTTGATAAGGCGGTCGCCCGACGGCAAGAAGGTTATTTTTATCGACGAGATGCCGTGGCTCGACACCCCGCGTTCCAATTTCACCAACGCCCTCGAATTTTTTTGGAACAACTGGGCGTCGGCGCGGGAAGACGTGTTGCTGATTGTGTGCGGCTCGGCGACGTCATGGATCGTCAACAAACTTTTCAAAAACCACGGCGGACTTCACAACCGCGTGACGCACAGGATTTTGGTAGAGCCGTTCACGCTTCACGAGTGCGAACTTTACGTGGAAAAGCGCGGCATCAGGCTGTCGCGTTACGACATCATCGAGGCGTACATGGTGATGGGCGGCATACCGTATTATTGGTCGCTGTTGGAACGCGGCAAAAGCGTGGCACAAAACATCGACGGCCTCTTTTTCTCTAAAACCGGTGCACTGAGGTACGAGTTTCAGGAACTGTACAATTCGCTTTTCAAGAATCCCGACTATTACATCAACATCGTCCTGACGCTTGGCACGTCAAAATCTGGAATGTCCCGCGACGAAATCATCAACGCCCGCCACCTTCCGAGTAGCGGGACGGTAAGCGCCGCGCTCGACGACCTCGAGCATTGCGGCTTCATCAGCAAAACGCCGTCGTTCAACCTGAAAAACCGTGCAAAATACTGCCTTACAGACAATTACTCGCTGTTTTACATCAAATATATCCAGAGCAACACCAACAACGACGAGCATTTTTGGACGCACAACTACAAATCGTCACAACACGCCGCGTGGACGGGGCTGGCGTTTGAACGTGTTTGTTTTCAGCACGTTGCGCAAATAAAAACCGCGCTCGGCATCAGCGGCATCCAAACATCGGTGTATACTTGGCAGACGAGCAAGTCGGCGGACGGCTCTCGCGGCGCACAAATCGACATGCTCATCGACCGCGCCGACAATATGGTCAACATCTGCGAGATGAAGTTTTCAAAATCGCCATACACCATCAGCAACGACGATTCCGCCGCCATCGCCAACAAAGTAGACCGCTTTTCCGAGGCAACCGCCTTCTCAAAGTCAATCAACGTTACTCTGGTTACAGTCAACGGCATAGCCGAGGCGGGGCATTGGAACGACATCCACAGCGTTGTAACGGCAGAGGATTTGTTCAGGGGATAAACACTTTTTCGTCGGGGTCGAGCATGCTTGCAACGCCAAATCCCCAAAAAATCGTGTTTTTTGGGAATTTGAGGTTTTTACATCGGAAACAAGCGATACCGCCGCCCTAACCATACTTTTTTTTTTACCACTTAGGGCGGTGCTATCGTGATTTTCTTGCAGATTTAAAATCCAATTTTAAATTTGCAAGAAAGTTTTGCGGATTTAAGTAACTCTCACTGGCCCACGGCAATCGGGAAAATCGACGTTACTGAGGAATTGCTTTCCCGATTATAAATACGTATCGCTTGAGGACTAAATCAAAGTCGTCTACGCCGGCGACAGGAACCTCGCCACATCTTCAGGCGAAGTCGTCGCATGGGACAGGCTAAATAGGATGTATAAGGAACCGAATCTATAACAGAAGATTAATCCCTCGAACTTTATCCGACACGTAGTTAATGCAAAATGGAGGATTGTCATAACGTAGGTAAGCCTTGAGGTTACTAAAAATCTGAGACGCAGACAATGCGCCAATTATTGTTGTTTTTGCAAATGTAGTCACAAATGGGCAATCCTGCAAATTTTTCAAACTTTTTTGTATATCTCCACCCCGGTCTCGTCAATCGCCTTAATGAAATCTTTGTCGGTAAGGTTGTCGTAGATGGAAATGTCCAAGAAATATGGGAGCAAGAGGTCGTCAATTTCGGTGAAAATTTCGCCTAAAAGTTGACGGGTGAGTGTCGCGCCTTTGAGGGTGATGTCGATGTCCGAAAATGGCTTGTAATTGCCCTTTGCGCGAGAGCCATAGAGAACGACGCTCTCTACTTCTGGGTGTTTTGGAAACACGCTGATGAGTTTGTCAAAATATTTGTCGTCAAGTCCGTATTTCATTGCAAATCAGACAACTTATTGTTCATTACTTCATCAAATGCTACCAACAAATTATGATAGACGAACAATGCGTCCATCACATTTGCCGCCTCGTCATCGTCATAGACGTGCGCCATCAAGTTTCGTGATTCCAACATCGACATCCACGCCGTGTCGGTGATGATTCCCATCTGCAATGCAAGGCGGATGGCGTTGCGGGGGCTGTTGGCCATGTCCGTATAACCGTTGTATTCGGCATAATCTTTCATCACCTTCCACGCGAGCTCGAATGTGAACTCAAACCGCTTGATGATAGAATCGCGCATCATCGACTTGATGACGTCGTTCTCATCCGCCGTGTCCTCGTATTGTAATATCGCCTCGCTAAGCCGTTTCAACGCCGACTGATAGCGGCTGAAACGGTCTTTGATACGGTCGTTAGTGTTTTCCATAATTGACTGCAATTATTTGTTTGCGCTGCAAAGATAATTGGTTTTGTTGGGATTGGCAATTCTATATCTCCTCCAATCCCAACTCACGCAAAAAAGCATTGTGTTCGGCGCGGTGTTTTTCTATCTCTATGTCGATGGCTTTCAACTCTTTCTGAACTTTTGCCAAATCCACGCTGACTTCTTCTATCGAGAGGTTGACGTAGCGGGTGATGTTGAGGTTGTAGTTGTTTTCCTTGATTTCTGGCAGCGACACACGGCGCGAATAACGTTCTTCTTCCGCCCTATTGCGGTAGGTGTCAACGATTTTCTTGACGTGGTCTTCGCTGAGTTCGTTTTGACGTTTTATTTTGTTGAAATGTTCTTGCGCATTTATGAACAAAACGTCAGAATCTTTGCGGCATTTTTTCAATACAATGATACAAACAGGGATTCCCGTTGAGTAAAACAGGTTTTGGGGCAATCCGATGATGGCGTCGATATTGTCGTCGTTGATGAGTTTTGTGCGGATAGCCTCCTCCTTGCCGCCTCGGAACAATACTCCGTGCGGAAGTATTATTGCCATTGTGCCGTTGTCGCTCAGATAGTGGAATCCGTGAAGTAGAAACGCAAAATCTGCCGCAGCCTTTGGAGAAACTCCGTATCTTGAAAACCTGAAATCTTTTTCTTCTTTTTCGCCCGGCTCCCAACGGAGGCTGAACGGTGGATTGGCAACGACAGCGTCAAATTTTATGTGGTTTCCCGGTATTTCTTCTTTCAATACCTTCCAATCGTTGACAAGGGTGTCGCCGTGATAAATGTCAAACTCGGTGTCTTTTACGCCGTGAAGTAGCATATTCATTCGGGCGAGGTTGTAGGTGGTGATGTTTTTTTCCTGACCGTAGATTTTGCCCACGCCGTTTGCGCCCATCGTCTTTTTTACATTGAGCAACAACGAACCCGAACCACAGGCAAAGTCAAGCACGTTTTCAAGTCGTGGTTTCTTGCCGTTTTTAGGGTCTTGACAGTCAAGTATCACTATCTGCGACAAAATGTCCGATATGCGTTGCGGCGTATAAAACTCGCCCGCCTTCTGCCCCGCACTTGCCGCAAACTTGCCTATAACATACTCATACGCATCACCCAAAGCATCGGTGGAATCGGTGAAATTTTCCAAACGGTCGGCAATGGTGTTGATGATTTTGCACAGCAAGAGGTTGCGTTCCGTGGTATTCTTGCCCAACTTGTCGGAATCGAGGTGTATCTCCGAAAACAAGCCTTCAAACGTATTGCCAAACGAATCGTTCTCTATCTTCTTAAACCCTTCCGACAATGTGCTGAGCAATTCAGGGCTTTGTTTGCTTGCCAATTTGCGGATGTTGTCCCACAAATATTGGGGTTCGATGACATAATGCACCTTACGGCGCATCTGTTTTTCAAATTCTTCGATGTAGTCAGGGTTTTGATTGTACCAATCGAGCAACGGCGTTTCGCTTTCGTAGTCGTATTCCTTGCCCAATTCCTTCTTGACGGCTTCCCTGTATCTCCAAGAAATGTTGTAAAGAAACAGAAACGAGAGCATATAGTCTCTGAAACTATCTGCATTCATTGAACCTCGTAGTTGGTCGGCAACTGCCCAAAGGATGTCGCCTAATTTATTTTGATTGTTTTGTGCCATAATTTATAATGATTTATCATTTATCATTGTAGGGACGCGATTAATCGCGTCTCTACACCCGCCGCACAAACATCCGCTGCATCAACCCTTTTTTGTGCTGTTGCAACTTTTGCAATTTGTTTTCGGTTTCTTCTATCGCCGCGTCGATGGACGATAAACACGCCGCTATTTTGCGCTGTTCGGAAAGGGTGGGGAAACAAACGGATAGATTCTTTAATTGTGATTTTGAAATACTATAAACCTTTGTACCTTGCATAATTCGCAATAATTGGCTATGCCAAATATTAGAATTGAAATACAAACCAATAAAACATTTTGCAAAATCTATTATTGATCTAATCGGAATGGTATGCAACCCCGAAATGATTTTCTTATCGCCAACATTGATAATCTCTGTGCATTTACCAACCGTTTCGTCTTCTGCGGTATCTGCAATTATCACATCACCGTCGTTTAACAATGATTTGTCATATTTTTCAGCAACATTATTGTTGTTAATATATGGTAATTGTTCTTTGGATGCATTTAATATCGAACCATATTTAATCAACACATCACCATAATGAACATTTTGATAATCACCGCATTTATCATTCAATTCTGCACGAGACAATGTGTTGTTTTGTAGCATTACAAAACATTCCCCCAATGGTTTCACCTGCCAATCCCCTGAAAATTCAGGAAACCGCAATTCGGGTACGATGGTTGGGTTTGTAGAGACGCAAAATTTTGCGTCTCTACCGTGTCCGCGTCCGCATATCGTACCGTCTTTTTTCGGAAACATTTTCTGCATCAATCCTTTTTTATGTTGTTTCAACAATTCGATTTTGTCGCCAATGGCTTTTATCAAATCGTCCAACGATGACAGACACATGGCTATTTTGCGCTGTTCGGCAAGGGTGGGGAGGGAAACACGGATAGCACTAAATTTTTCATATTTTAAATTTAATGTATCATTTACAAGACCTTGCGAGTGTTGATGGAAAACATTAATCATTTTCTGTGTCTTAAACATATAATAGAAAAACAAAGAAAAAATGTTTTCCTTAGGTTTGCATACTGTATATGCAGGACTAACAATACCTTCTGTATCTACCCATACGCATCTACCCTGCCACATTCTCATTGTATTATATGCTATATCTCCAATACAAACACGGAGGTATTTTGATTTATCTGAATTGGAATTGTCTTTGCGATTTGTTTCTTCTTGTGGTATAATTCCATTTTCTGTCAATGATAGCAATGGCAGATTGATACATTTTTTTTCTATTCGTTCATCAAAACATTCCCCCAACCGTTTCACCTGCCAATCGTCGTGAAATTCTGGGAAACGCAATTCGGGGGCGGTGGTGGTTGTATCTATATATGTTGTTTTTGATGTCATTATCTGAAATTCATTATCCGTTTAAATTCTTCCTCTGTGGGCATATAGAGTTTGTACTGAGAGGCGAACAGTTGTTTGCTGTCGTTGAGCATAGAATATTTCACCACAGTCTCGTCGTTCTGCGAACAGAGTATTATTCCTATTGTGGGATTGTCGGTTTTGGTGCGTTTCTGGTCTTCATAGAGCCTTACGTACAAATCCATCTGTCCTACGTCTTGCGGTGTCAACGTGCCGATTTTCAAATCTATCAGCACAAAACATTTCAAGAGGTAATTGTAAAACACCAAATCGATGTAATAATGTTTGCCCGCCTCGGTGGTTACGCGTTGCTGACGTGCCACAAAAGAAAATCCTTTGCCAAGTTCGAGCAAGAAATCTTGCAGACGGCTTATCAAGGCCGTTTCCAAATCGGCTTCAAGATAGTCCTTGTTTTCTTTCAAATCAAGAAATTCAAGGATATAAGGGTCTTTGAGTATGTCTTTGGGTGATATTGACGTATTGTTTTGCAGAGCCTCTTGCTTTACAACATCTTCGTTTTTGCTCGACAGCAAACGTTGGTAGTAAAACGAGTTGATTTGCCGCTCCAACTGCCGTGCGCTCCAACCGCATTCGACGGCTTCCTTGATGTAGAAGTCTCGTGCTTTTTCGTTTTCTACGCGCATTAACTGACGGTAATGTGTCCAACTCAATTCGCTACGCAGTGCGTAGCGAATTGGAAATACAAGATAAAACTGTCTGAAATTGCGCAAGTTAGGTTCGCTAAAGCCCTTGCCGAACTCTTCTGTGAGGGCTTTGGCAAGGGTTTCAATCAAGTATTTTCCGTATTCGGCACGGTTGCTGCCGTTCTGTTCTTCTTCCACAATGCGGCGGCCTATCTCCCAATATGTAGCCACCATCACGGTATTAACGCTGCGCACAACGTGCTGTTGCGCCTCGTTTATCAACGCCTTGATGTCGCTGATGAAATTGCTTGTTGTTGATAATGCTGTTGTCTCCATAACTATTCCTCCCAAGCGTTAAGTCCTGAAATTTCTTTTCCTTTTGCCATACGTTTGAGTAGCGGCACAATCCTCGACATAAATTCTTTTTCTTTTGTTACCCGCTCCCGCCATCCGAGATCAAGTTTTCCAAATAGTTCGGTAATGTCGTCGCCGTCTAAAATCAGGCGGTCGAGGGTGCGGTTGATAAACGCCGTCAAAGGGTCTATGCCAAGTTGAAAATCAGTTGCGATGCCGCCTATTTCGTTATCGTATTTTTGGTGTTTGAAATCCTCGAAATTCCGCTTAACTTCGTCAACGGTTTTGCCATTGAGGTTATCCTTGTCGAGAGAATTGATGTATTCTATAATCTCGTCGCCGTCGTCCATAAAATTGGAACTCGATTTGATAATGTTGATAATTTGCTCTTTGGTGAGTTTTTGCTTGGTTTCTCTGCCTGTCCATTTGGCAATCAATTCCATTATATAGTCATAGTCGATTATAACAGAGGCAAATAGAACATAATCAAAGTCTATGTTGTCATCGTTTAGTTCTTCGTTGTTAGCATTTATTGTATCTTGGTCGGCTGATTTGGTAAATTTGATAGTTTTTGCTGTTTCCAAATATGCCGCCCTAAATCCAATCATATCTTCCGAAGGGAGAATGTTTTCAATTTGCTGTTCTTCCTCTTCGGTGATATCGGTGTATTGGTCGAGTTTTGTCTTTAATTTTTGAATTTGTTTGAAACGGTTGATAAACTGACATTTAGCCTCGTTCCCACAGATGTTGTAAACGTCTTCGGGCGACAGCATGAGTTGCTGCCTGTGCATAAAGGCTTCGAGATCGCTTACGGCATCTTTGTAATTTTTTATGACCTCTTCTTTGGGTTCCACGAGCCAAATTGTACTCTTGGTGTCCAAGTCTTCTCCCGAAAACAAAGCAACAGCCTTATCTACCTCGTTTTGCAACCCTCTGAAATCCAAAATGTTTCCCTGTGGCTTTGTGTCGTTGAGCACTCTGTTGGTACGCGAAAACGCCTGTATCAACGAATGATATTTGAGGTTTTTGTCCACATAGAGCGTGTTGAGATACTTGGAATCGAACCCCGTCAAAAGCATATCTACGACAATGGTGATGTCGATTTTGTTTTGATGAGCGTATGTTTCGTTTGAGAATTTTTGGTTCTTGATTCTCAGTTGCACATCCTGGTAATATATGTCGAACTCTTGAAGCGAAAAACCGCTTTTCAATGCTTTTTCGTCTCCTTGGGCATATCCACTGACAAACTGTTTGTTGTAATCTTCAATGATTTCTACCAATGCAGCCTTTTTTTGGCTTTGGTCAGTTTTGTTGTCGTCCCTCTCTTGCTGCAAATCCTCTTGCAGTTGTCTTATGTCGTTGAGAGTTTTCTCGTTGTCTTTCACAGCCTCCAACGGCGGGGTGAAAACGCAAGTGATATTCAGCGGCTTATAGTCGGGGTTTTGTTCCGAGAGTATTCTTTGCTGTTCCTTGAATATTCTGTAATATTCTATTGCGTCATTTATCGACGAAGTCGCAAACAGGGCGTTAAACTTTCTGTTTGCGGTAGATTTGTCGTGTTTGGATAATATCGATTTGACAATTGCAATTTTGTCGTACCCATTTTCAGGAATTTCGTCATTTGGCTTGAAATAGTCAATATGAAACCTGAGAACGTTGAGGTCGTTTATTGCGTGTGTGATTGTGTATTTATGAAGAAGTTTCCCAAAAACGTTCTTTGTCGTTTTGTATTGTCCCTCTTGTCCGTCGGCTTGTTTGTACGTGGCGTTTTCTTCAAAAATTGGTGTCCCTGTAAACCCGAACATTTGCGAGTTCGGGAAGAATTTTTTGATAGCCTTGTGATTTTGACCGAATTGGGAACGATGACATTCGTCAAATATGAATACCAAACGGTCGTCTTTTATGTTTTCAAGTTCCCATTTGTAAGTATCTTCCGACAATGCCTTGTAAAGTTTTTGTATGGTGGTGACAATAACCTTGTTGTAGTCTTCACGCGATGACAAACGCCTTACAAGGACTGATGTGTTGCTGTTTTCCTCTACACAACCTTCCTGAAACTTGTTGAACTCCTCGAGTGTCTGCCTGTCCAAATCTTTTCTGTCAACCACAAAAAGGCATTTTTGTATGTCTTCCTCGCTTTTGAGAAGTGTTGAAGCCTTGAAAGACGTAAGAGTTTTACCGCTGCCTGTCGTGTGCCAAATATATCCGTTGCCCCTTCCATTTTTTATGGTGTCCATTATCCTTTTTACGGCGTATATTTGGTATGGTCGCATAATGAGCACTTTTTTGTCGGTATTTACCAAAACCATATAACGGCAAATCATTTCGCCGAGGACATATTTTTCTAAAAATATCTTTGCAAACTTATATAAATCGTTAATTTTCTTATTCTTGCTGTCTGCCCAAGTGTAAATAGGCAGAAACTGTTCTTTGGCGTCAAACTGTAAGAAATTGTCGTTGTTGTTGGTGAAATAGAATGTTTCGTTTTCGTTGCTGACGATAAACAACTGCATAAAACAAAGCAATGTGTTGAGATAGCCGTTGCCTTTGTCGCGTTTGTAGTCAATTATCTGTTGCATAGCCTTGCGCGGGTTTACCTTGTGGTCTTTGAGTTCAATCTGTACAAGAGGCAAACCGTTGATAAGAATTATTACATCATATCTTTGATTGGAATTTTGTGTGTTGATTCTCAGTTGAGTAACCACTTCGTAAACGTTTTTGCACCAATCATCTGTATTAATAAGGTTATAATAGAGAGGCAAACCGTCTTCGCGATAAAAAAGTTGTTTTTCGCGAAGTTTTTTTGAACACTTGAAGACATCTTTGTCGATAAGGTCAGACAATAGCATATCAAACTCGCTGTCAGACAGGTGGCAGTAGTTTCTCACATTGAACTTCTCCCTGAAATTTTTTTCGAGGGATTCTCTATCTTTAATATCAGCCCGATATACATATTTGAAGTCTTCGAGTTGTTTGATAAGTTTTTGCTCTATTTGACTTTCCATATATTAATTTCGTTTGTTAGTCTGCAAAGGTAAACAAAAAATTGATACGAAATACAATGATTGAATAAAAACTTGCTTGCATTAAAAACATAATCACCATAATGCCCTCTTTCGAGGGCATGCAAATATTTTTGCGTACTTATAAAAATAAGGAACTGCACTTAAATAATCCCTACAATTTAGTCAAAAAAAGGTTTATAAATTAACGATAATCTAAATTTGTGATACAAAAGCATTTATATTCAAACTATTTTGCAAATCATTGCTTTTTTACTATAACAACTCAACATACAGATAAATAAGTGCAAATGTTATTTTGTTACTGGTCATTTCTCATATACCTCAATCTCGCACGTGTGTTTTTTCTTCTCGTCATAATTGATGCCGACGAAAAGGATGCGGCCTTGGTAGTAGTCGAAAGCGTGGAAATATTCCTTGCTTTTGATTTGGCTGACGGCGCGGCTGGCGGTTTTGTTGGACTTGAGCTCGATAATCATCGGCGGATACTTGCCGCCGGCGTGCAGCGGGGTGTATATCAAGTCGGCGATACCGTTGCCGGCGGAAGTCTCTTTGACCACGGTGTCAATAAAAGCCAAATAAACCGCCGAGGCAAGAGCCTGTTCGTTGTTGTAGTTGCGGTGCGAGGCAACGTGTACATGGCTGCGGTTCAACGCCTTGGCAACATCTGCGCTGTTTTGTTGCAAAGTCTGTTCGAGAAGATTTTCAGAGTCTTTGACGATTTGGTCGGTAACCTTGTATTCCTTTATCACCGAAATCGCCCTGAACCATTCCATGCGCACTTCCTTGTTGGGTATGCGGCAAGTTCTTGACTTGTAGTCGTATGCCAAATATCCGAGATGCGCGAGGTATGTGAATGCGTCGTCCTTGACAATAAAATCCGTCATTGTGTTGAGGTACATCCCGACATCCATTCGCCCGCAATCATCTTCACCACGTCGTCCTTCATGCCGTCAAAATTGCTCTGCAAACGGTCGGTAATCACCGAATACGACGAGGTCTTGTTCCAATGCCCCTCGAATCGGCGGTCTTCGATGCTCATGACCACCGATTCGGGGTTGTAAACGTCAAACTCGTCCAATTTGTAGCCCTGATACCAGTTTTTACATTCTGTATGGTTGATTTGGTATTTTTCGCACAGGACGGCGACTTCCTCGTCGGTAAATCCCACAAATTCAGAGAGTTCCTTGGAATCAAGAATCGTGTATTCTTTGAAATTGTTGAGTTTGCTCTGAACCTTGTCCCTTACGACGGGCAGGATTCCGGTGATGTAGGCAAGCGAAATCGCGCTGCGCAGAGTGTCGCTCTTGAAAAGCCCGTTGAGGAACATCAGG
>CAJOJG010000040.1 GCA_905234655.1 uncultured Bacteroidales bacterium | reverse complement strand
GCGGTGGGCAGAATCCTGCGAATGTCGGCAATCACTTCGCGGTAACGGTTGATGTCGTATTTGCGGTTCATGCGTTTAAGCATCTCTGTATCACCGCTTTGGATTGGGATATGAATCCATTTGCCAAGGCATTTGTATTTTGCAATTGTCTCCAAAACATCCACCGTCATGTCGCGCGGATGAGGCGACGTGAAATATACATGGAACTCCTTGCCGGACTTGTCGCCAAACTCGCCAATTTTTTCCAACAATTGCGCAAAAGTTATCTCGTCGCCTTTCTTGTCGAGACCGTAGGAATTGACATTCTGACCCAAAAGCGTAATCGACTTGTAGCCGCCCTCGACGAGGCATTTCACTTCCTCGACAATTTCCGCCGACGAGCGTGAAACCTCGCGCCCGCGTGTGTAGGGCACGGCGCAATATGTGCAAAACTTGTCGCAACCGTTTTGGATTGGCACGTAAGCCTCAAATTTGTCGGGCTGGTAGCCGTCCAACTGCCAAAAATAATCCATCTGCGCCGCCTGTTCGCTGCGCTGCAATTTGGGGTAATAAGTGCCCTCATGGACTTTTTCGGCGAGCATTTTATCAAACTGCGGCAAGTCGCGCATATCAAACACTAAGTCGAAGAGTTTCAGGAACTTTTCACGGTCGTCGGGCAAAACGCAGCCGGTCAAGAAAGTGGTCATCTGATGCCCTTCCTTGCGCTGACGATTCCACACGGCAATCATGTTATAGACCTTGTCGATGGCTTTTTGGCGCACTGAACAGGCAATGACGCCCAACAAGTCTGCATCCACAACGTCCTTTGTCTCAGTGCCTCCAAGCACTTTTTCAATATATGATTTCACTCTGCCGGAGTCCGAAATGTTCATCTGGCATCCGAGCGTCACGAGATGGTATTTCATTGTGTTATATTGTGTTAAGTATCGTCTTGAATCTGTCGTTTGGGAAGTAGCCGTCGTTGTCCATCGAATATTCCGGCTTGAACCTGTCAAGAAAATACATATCTACATTCTGATGATTTTTGATGCTGATTGAGCCTCGCGGAATACATACAAAATAATCCTTCACACGCTCGTAAGTGGCTGATGAAATGTTGATTAGCCCCGGTACGCCCGCACTTTCCATACGGCTTGCAACATTGACGGCATCGCCCCAAATATCGTAGGCAAGTTTGCTTTTGCCCACCATTCCCGCCACGAGCGGCCCGGTGTGGATGCCTATGCGCAGCTGCCAGTCGGGAAGCCCGAGTTTGGGATTGTCGCGCAGGTAAGTAGCCATGAAATGCTTGATTTCCAACGCCGCCATCACCACATCGATAGGATGCGTGCGGTTGCGGATAGGAAGCCCGCCGACACACATGTAAGCGTCGCCGATGGTCTTGATTTTTTCGATGATGTGACGGTCAACAATGTCGTCAAAAGTGGAGAAAAAGAAATCCAAATTATCGACAATCTGTTTTGGAGTCAAGTGTTCGCAGGATTTTGAAAAGCCCTTGAAATCTGTGAACATAATCGTTGCCGCCGAGAAGGAGCGCGGACCGGCGTAGCCAACGCCCATAAGCTCCTCCACCATCTCCTCGGGCATCATGTTGAGGAGTATGCCGCGAGTTTTTTGGCGTTCGAGGTCGATGGTCTTGTTTGCACGGCGCAGGTCGTCCATGAGGCGCAGACTCTCCTCGTTTTGTTTTATGAGTTGAAGTTCATAATTTTTCTGCTTGGTGATGTCTTTCTCTACGGCGATGATTTTTTCGATGCGGTTGCCGTCAAAAATTGGCGTAAGACTGGTCTGCATCCATTTTTCTTCGCCCGACTTTGCCTTGCACTTGGTGTCGTACTCCACGGTGCGCTTGGTTTCGAGCATTTCGGCGATGTGCACGCTGATGTCGGGGTTGAAACTGATGTTGCAAATGTTGCTGCCAAATATCTGCACAAACTCGTCCAAGGTGTAACCGTAAGTCTTGTGGAACGCCTCGTTGGCCCATTCGACCTCGCCGTCGGGCGAAAAAATCAGCACCGAATCATCGGTCTGCTTTATTATGAGCGAAAGTTTGTTGAGGTCGTAGATTTGGGTCTCGATTTTCTTGTTTTTATTCTGGATTTCGAGCATTGAGTCCCTGAGCATCAGCGCACTGCGAATCCTCGCGCGAAACTCCACCTTTTCTATTGGCTTTTTTATGTAGTCATTCGCGCCCAAATCGAGCGCATAACTCAAATCCTTGCTCTCGATGAGGCCAGTAACGATTATGACGGGAATCATCCTGTCCATACGTTTTATGTGCTTCATGGCTTCAAGTCCCGACATATCAGGCATTTGCCAATCCAACAACACCAAATCAATATGACCATGGCTCACCATATCCAATGCCTCGGTCGCATTACGCGCCTCGAGCACTGAATACACAGCATTGTTGTCGTTTGTGAGCACCGACGACATCACCTTCCGGCTCAGGATGTCGTCGTCCGCCACTAAAATGTTGTAAGCCATAGTATTAAGATTTGATTCTGGGACAAAACAATCTATCCCAAATTAACGATACAAAATTAATGTTTTTTCGAGAAATGACAAAAGATTTTGAGAGTATTTTTTTTATCTTCAGCGCAAGATGCGAGTGCAAAGCAAACTTATCTAATCAGAAAAATTGGCATGTATTTTTGGATTATAATCCGAAAAAAACGGTATTATTTTTTGGAATAAGGAAAAAAGTTGTATATTTGCAGTGCATTAACCATAAAAAATACAATGGACAAATTTCAAGAAATAAACTACAAGAAGGACTTTTGCGAAAAATATTTCGACAAGGGCGCGTGGGACCTGGATGTACTGAATCAAGTCGATGTGCTGTTGAAAGACCGCAAGGGCAATCCATTATTATATATAGAAGCAAAATATCTCATCAATAACGAGGCTATGCACCGTCAGGCACTCGCACAGGTTGTCCTAACCAACAAAAAACAGGAGGCAATCCTCAGCCAAATCGCCTTGATATATCAGGATTCTCAAAAATATGACGTTCTCGAACTCATTGATTGTTCTGACAATTCCGTGATGTACAACAACGACATCAATTGGAAGGCAGAAAAACCAAGTGCACCCACAAAAGATGCCGTTGACAGAATCAACGACCGCCTGAAAAACAAGATTACTGTATTCCAAAACGATGAAATAAAGGAGTTTTACCGATTGTTGAAAAGCAACCAAGAAACCGTTATCAGCATCACCGAAAACAATTTTAATGTGGTATATAATCAATGGAAAAACGAAATCAAATTCATTGAATTGACCCTTGACGAACAGGAACTTATAAATCTTTTTCTTGCCGACATACTCAACAACACAAAATATAAAATGGCGATTTTTGCTGGCAACGAACCCGACAGCCTATTTTCTACGAATGCAAACGACAATATGGATCAGGATTTGATACGCGAGGGCACAAACCTGAGCAACTATCAGCTAATGTTTGCTGACGGCGAAATAGACGGCATAAAATGTCAGGGTTTCCCTCGCTCCAACTACTTCACTGTCAAGGATAAAGAAAAATATATCGCATTTTGGCGCAAATACAAACGTCCACCTGAGAAGAACGAATTTCTCAAAATTTTGGAACGGAGTAGTACATTGTATTCCGACCGTTACAGGCGCGACACCGGCGGTGAATACACACCGAATTGTTTCGTTGAAAAACAGAACGAGATACTCGCCCATCATTACAACCTCGACGAGTTCATCGTCTTCGACCCGTGCGCCGGCGTCGGCAACCTCGAAAATCAATTTGGCAAAGATTACAAACGTTTTTGCTACCTCTCCACATTGGAGCGGATGGACGTTGACACCTGCGAAATCAAAGGTTTTGACAACGCCATTCAGTTCGACTACCTCAAAGACGACAGTCAGCCAAAATTCAAATACAAAGGCTCGCTCTTAGACATCACCGAAATTTGCAAGCGCGAAAACCGCAAGTTGATGGTCATAATGAACCCACCATACCAACGCAGAAAGGATTTCAAATACGATCTCGCAATCGAATTTTTCAGAAAAGTCGCCCGCTTGAATCCCGATGTAATTGTGTACTACACAAAGACAGAATTTTTCTTGCGCGACACAATTTCTGTATATGCGGAATCGGGCTACAAAATCGCATCCCATATTTTTTCCAACGCCAAGGACACCTTCAAACTCTCCGAATGGTCGGTTTCACAGGTGATTTTTGACAAGGAAAAAGGCGAGGAAATATCGAAAGATTTCGTAAAGGCAGACCGTTATGAGTATGACGCAAAAAATGACAAACTGTATTTTGTAAAGTCATACACCTATGATAACAAGCGTCCTAACCTTTTAAAAGAAATTGAGCAAGAAATCAGGAAAAACAGTAGCGGACTTATTTTGGGACAATGGTGCTACTTGAACAGCGTATTGATTGTCAGCAATGGCGGCAAGGAAAAACCAAACAAAATTACATCCGACAATCTGAAATGGTGCTTGCTTTCCAAAGGTCTAAATTTCAACACGCACCATCGCTATTTTGAATGGAGTTATCTGATTTTCAAAGGTTTGGTCAGCGACATTGAAGAAGAATTGTTCAATGACTGCATTATGTTTTCGTTGTTTTACAAAAACAATATGTTCAGCAACAAAGGTCAGAAAAACTACATAATGCCTTTCAAAGCTGACGAACTTGGCTGCGGTGTCAACGAATTGAACGTGATGTTCCCACAAGACAACCCCAACCTGTTCGTAGGCGAAGAAAACCCACAACCGTTTGATTTCAGGGTGTTTATGTCAAAGTTGGAGTTTTCCGACGAGGCAAAAAAACTCTATGATGCAGCATTGCAAATGTTTCGTTATTATCACAACAGCGACTACGAAAACAAGGATTGGAACGACAGTTTTTATGACATCACAAACGCCATAATGGGCAAAGATGTCGCAGGTTTTTCGGAACTTAAAACTGAAAACGACACACGAATCATTCGGAACAAAACCACCAAAGGCACGAAAGGTTTTGGCAGAAACACCATCAAATACGCCGTAAACTCCAATGCGTTGCCCATTTTTGATGATTTCTTCAACGCTCGGGACATCCTTGCTAAAAAGATTAACCGCCAACTTTTGGAGTCCGGACTGTTACTGTGGGAAAGAGAAAATATTTATTAGAGACTGTTTTTAGTTTCTGAAATTGTTAGTATCTTTGACGTACAGAAAAATTGATAATAGAAAATGAACAAGACACTATTTTTACTGTTTTTAATGATGTTCTCTGTAGGCTTCCCAGCCTGTGACGACGACAACACCAACGAAACCTCCGCCCATACCGAGGAGCAAAACCAAACCTCAAACACCACCTCCTCCGACAGCGGAACAATCACCGAATGGAAGGATGGCTACATCACATATTACGGTCAGCCAGACAGTTACGACAAATACCCCTACCCTCTTCCCGAAATGGAAAAGGGATATTACAACGTGGCGGTAGGCGTTTACTTCTTCCCTGATTATATCCTCGGTTCGGCGTATGAAATAAAGTATGGCGACAAGACTATCCGCGTCATCGGCAAGGACATCTGCCCCGACGGCGACAACTCTTGGTTTGACAACACGCCCGAAGGTTTCGAGTATCTCACCGGCGACAAGGCTCTCGGCAAGGTAAACGTCAAGTGGCGCGAAATCCCGTACTACACTGACAAAAACATCGTCCTTCAAGTTAAATCCGGCTCCAACAACTGGTTTCTCGGCGCATACATTTTCAACGGCAGGTACGGCGTGGCAAAAGTGGAACTCTCCAAAGACGGCAACAAATTCTACGAAATGACACCCTACAAATATAAGATGTTTTGGGAACTTCAATGCCCCTTCGACCAATACAACTGCGACGTTACAGTAAGAGTAACAGACCGTTACGGACACGTCGTAACATCCAAGCCATTAAGGATTAACCCCAACGGCACAGAGAGCTACGACCTCGGCGGAAATTTCGAGTATTAAATTTGACAAAATCAAATTAATGTAATCTATTTCAAAAAATTTTTGTAGATTTGCATTTGAAAAATTTGAAAATGATTTGAACATGAACGAAAAATACATCAAACTCATCGCCGAAAAGCTCGGCGTCAGGGAAATACAAGTGAAGAACACTGCATTCCTGTTTTCGCAGGGCGCAACCGTGCCATTCATAAGCCGTTACCGCAAGGAACAGACGGGACTTCTCAACGAAGTGCAAGTATCGCAAATCAAAGACGAACTCAAAAAATACGAGGAACTCGACAAACGCCGCGCGTCAATAATAGAGAGCGTCGAAGGCCAGGGGAAAATGACCGACGAACTCCGCCAAAAACTCGACGACGCACTCGACATGACAACCCTCGAAGACCTCTATCTCCCCTTCAAACAGAAAAAGAAAACCCGCGCCGCCGTCGCAAAAGAAAAAGGCCTCGAACCATTGGCGGACAAAATCCTATTGCAGCAAAACGCCAACGCAGAGGACTTTGCAGCGGCATTTGTGGGCGAAAAAGTGGCGGACGTGGAGGAAGCATTGCAGGGCGCAAGGGACATCATCGCCGAGCGCATCAACGAAAACACCGACACCCGCAACAAGATGCGAAACCTCTTCAAACGCGACGCAATCATTTACAGCAAACTTGTCAAGGACAAAGAGGAGGAAGGTCAAAAATACAAGGATTATTTCGACTATTCCGAAAAACTTTCGCGCATCGCGGGACACCGCCTTATGGCACTTCAACGCGGCGAAAACGAGGGAATTTTGAAAATCACAATCGAACCCGCCGAGGAAGACGCATTCATGATTTTGGAGCGTCAATTCGTGAAAGGCAAAGGCGACGGCGCAGAGCAAGTCAAGGAAGCCGCCCACGATGCCTACAAGCGACTTTTGCGCCCAAGCATCGAGACCGAATTTGCAAACATCTCGAAGGAAAAAGCCGACGACGAAGCGATAAAAGTCTTCACAGAAAACCTCCGCAACTTGCTGTTGGCAAGTCCGTTGGGCAAAAAACGCATCCTCGCCCTCGACCCCGGATTCCGCACCGGCTGCAAGCTGGTCTGCCTCGACGAACAAGGCACATTGCTCCACAACGAAGCCATCTACCCTCATTCCGGCAACCAGAAGATGTTTGAGGCGTTGTCAACAATGGAAAACCTCGTCGAGGAATACAAAATCGACTGCATCGCCATCGGCAACGGCACCGCAAGCCGCGAGACCGAACAATTTGTGAAGAAAATCCGCTTCAAGAAGCCAGTCAAAATCTACATCGTGTCCGAAAGTGGCGCGTCGATATATTCAGCGTCGGAAGTAGCGCGTGAAGAGTTCCCCGACTACGACCTCACGGTAAGGGGCGCGGTTTCCATCGGCCGCCGCTTGCTCGACCCATTGGCGGAACTCGTGAAAATCGACCCGAAATCCATCGGCGTCGGTCAGTATCAGCACGACGTCAACCAGACTAAATTGAAGGAAAGCCTTGACGACGTGGTAGTTAGTTGCGTGAACCAAGTCGGTGTAAATGTGAACACCGCCTCAAAACATCTCTTGACCTACGTATCGGGACTCGGTCCCACGCTCGCCAAAAACATCGTGAATTACCGCACGGAACACGGGCCTTTTGGCAGCCGTGACGAGCTCAAAAAAGTTCCACGAATGGGCGACAAGACTTTTGAACAGTGCGCGGGCTTCCTGCGCATCGACGGCGCAAAAAATCCGCTCGACAACTCCGCAGTCCATCCCGAAAAATACTACATCGTCAACAAGATGGCTAAGGACCTCGGTTGCTCTGTCGCCGACCTCATCAAAAGCCCCGAAACCCGCAAAAAAATCGACGTGAAAAAATACGTTGACGACCAGACCGGACTGCCAACCCTCACGGACATCATGCAGGAACTCGAAAAGCCCGGACGCGACCCGCGTGGCGAATTTACATCCACAGAATTTGACGACACTATCCAGACAATCAAGGACTTGAAGGAAGGCATGGAATTGAACGGCGTGGTCACAAACGTGACAAACTTCGGCGCATTCGTTGACCTCGGCATCCACGTCAACGGCCTTATCCACGTTTCGCAGATGGGCGGCACGCGCCGCAATCCCGTCAATCCCGCCTCCGTCCTCAAAATCCAGCAATCGGTGAAAGTGAAGGTGCTTTCCATAGACATCAACCGCGAAAGGATTGGATTGGCATTAGAGAAATAAAAAACATTTTCCCCGGTAAATCCTTCATTGTGAAAGAATTACCGGGAAAATTATTTTCTAAAGAAATCGTCATTCGCACATCAAAACAGGCAGAAATGGAGTTCATCAAAAAGGCTTGGAACAGGATTAACAATTCATTATTCAACACCTTCACACTCAGGGACAAACGTCAGATTCTCACGCTGTTGGGATTTTTGGCAGTGATATTTGCAGTCAATATCGCCATAAACCACAGCGGACTTTTCCACACAAAAATAGACACCACTGACCCTGAAATCGCCTCTAAACTTGCACTCCTCGACCAACGCCTTGCCGAACTTCAGGACGGCGACACGCTCTCAAGGCTCGACCGCTACATCATACAACGATACGACACAATCTCACTTTTTGCCTTTGACCCGAACACCGCCACAAAGGAAACCTTGCTTCAACTCGGTCTTACCGACAAGCAGGCCTCCAACCTCATCAACTACCGCAAAAATGGCGGTCATTTCCGCACGGCGGAGGACTTCCGCAAACTATACGGAATGAGGACGTTACAATACAAAATCCTAAGCCCGTACATCAAAATCGCCGGCACCTCTACAGCCATTGGCAATTCCGCAAAAGTCGAGAACGACAAGGACGGACAGTGGCAGGTAAAAGACCAGGAAACACGGCAGGAGCGCGCACGAAAGGAATATTTTGAGTTCGACCCGAACACAATCTCCGCCGAGGACATCGAGCGGCTCGGCTTTAGCCCAAAGCAAGCCGAATCGTTCATAAAGTGGCGCGACAAGGGCAAGAAATTTTACATCGCAAAAGATTTTTCAACGACATTTTTCGTTGACGCCGAACGATACCGCGAACTCGAGCCGTACATAAAAATCGACCTTGACAGGCTTTTTAACGGTGTCAAGATGCTCGACCTCAACACCGCCACCGATGCAGACATGCGCTCCGCCGGGCTTACGGGCGAGGAGGCCGCGCGGATAATCGACTTCAGGGAGAATGTCGGCTACTATTATGTCAACTGGCAAATCGAGGACGCGCTGCCCACCAAAAAGCGCGCGAATGAACTTAAGCAAAAGTTTTATGTCTGCTCAAGCGTCGACCTTCGGAAAATCAACATCAACTCGGCGACTTTGGACGACTTGGAGGCTCACCCCTACATCTCGTCCGCACAAGCGCAGTCAATCGTGAAACTCCGCGAATCCTCACGGATAGAATCCCTCGATGCCTTGACAACCGCGCAAATCTTCACCGACAAGGAAATCAAAAGGCTTAGAAACTACATCATTTTTTGATTTGGAGATTTGTTGATTTTTGATTTATTGATTTGTAGCGATATAGTCCAAAATCAGATTGTTCTCGGCGGCGACGTCAATCGTGTCGTCATGGTAGTCGGCGGCGAGGGCGTCGGCAAGTTCCTTGAGCGTGAAATCCTGACAGTGGATGGCGTCGACATAATGTGAAACTGCGTCCTTAAGACGGCCAAGCTTGCGGCAGTTATGCCCGCAGAGGACGTGGATTTCGGGCTTTGAGTCCGAGGGAAGGAGCTTGTTGCAGTATTTCAACGACTGCTCGTACTTTCCAATCTCATAGTTGCACCACGCGATTGGCGCGAGTACTTTAGTGTTCTTCGTGTCAAGGTACTCCACCTTATAATAATACTTCAACGCCTCCTCATAATTCTCCAACTCCAACAGGCACCGTCCAATCGAAGTCGCCAGACTAAGGTTGTCAGCGTCCTGCGCTTCGGCAAGTTTGTAATACTCAAGGGCTTTGGCAGGATTAGACAGTTTTCGGTAACACCATCCAATCTTCTTTAGGTTCCACAACTGCCGGTCCTCAAAAATCTGTGCCTTGAGATAATTGTCGAGCGCGAGGTTGACGTCGCCATTTTTCTGCGCGGCATAGCCCATCTTCTGGTAAATCTCAAAACTCGGCGCGGCAAGGCTTATTTGTTCAAAAATGTCGTATGCCTGACCGTAGTTTTCGCTCGAGAAGAAGAACTCGCCGACATTCCGTTTCTTGTCCCCGTCGGCAAAAGTCATGTCGAAAAGCAACGTGCCGGAGGGCGAAAATCCTTTGTTAAAGACATCGATGAAATTCTTGCCGAGCGTGTTGAGCTTGAAGAATCGGTAAATGTCCTGGATATACTGAATCAAGACCTTGTAGCTGTACTCCTCGCGGTGCAGGAGTTGTTCTTCCTTGCTGATGTCGTTCATCTCCTTGAACTCCATGTCGACATATTTGCCTAATGTCTTGCGCTGCTGGGGCGGCATGATGGCGATGCTAAGGCAGAACGAATACTTGTCGGAGTTACAGATATACGGCGACGGCTCGAGCCGCTTGACAAACTTTTTCAGGTCAAAATCCTTACCCTCCTCGCGTTCGGCGAGTTCCAAGATTGCCGGATTGTCCGCGCTGAACGGCAGGAACCAGTTCTCAATCTTCTGGAAAAAGGCATAATTCTTGAGTTGGGCGAAAGTGTTGATGAACACGTCGCCGCCTTCCAACTGCAATTTTGTCATTTCTGTCATCTTGTCAACCAAATCCTTGTTGTCCAAGATGTACTCCTTCCAAGCCGGGTTCTTGTCCTCGTTGGCCTCGATATTGGACATGTCGGACTTCATGCGCTCGCTGATTCCCGGCATGATTTTCTTGACCTCGGGAATGATGTCGTCGTTGATTTTCTTCGTGATTCTGTCAGTGCCAATAGCGCGAATCATCTGAATCACAGTGGCTTCATAACGCTGCTGGAACTTGTCGGAGTTCGTGAGCAACGAAACGGTCTTCTCCGGCTCGGGAAGTAACTTTATGCGTTTGTTAAAGAAGTACGACAGTATCACGATTCCCACAAGCGCACGTTGCCATATCTGCTCGCGGTTCTGCAAGTATATAGTAATCAGTGCCTTGTACTTGGCGACATCAAAAAATATCAGGCAACTCAACGTCAATGCGCTGACTATGAGCGACTGGTCGGCGGACGATGCCTTTTCGCTGTTACAGAACGTCACAAGCGTGTCCGTGCAGTCGTTGACAATAGTCTCGCTGCGCAGAATGTAGTCGAACCATTTGTCGATATTGTCGTGGCGTGGCCTTTTAGGCGGCATGACGAGTGGCGCAAGGCTGAACACCTGCGAATGGTAGTGGCGTTTCATCAGCGCGTTCCTTACCGAGTCGGCGAGCATGAGCAGCGACAACTGCATCTGCTTGAATATCGCGTCGCGGTTAGGATCCTTCATGCCTTCGATTGTGTACCGGAGCATAAGGTTGTATGTCTGTTCGATGACAGCAAGCGGCGATGACTCGTCGTTGGCGTTTATGACACCCTGCTCCTTGATGAGGGAGATTGCGTCGTGCAGTTTCCCCTGGTAAACGTTCTTTACTATCTGCCTGTGTATCTGAGTTATCTGGTCTTTGTTCATATTTTCAGTCGCCTGTGGGTTAGGGTTTTATCATAATGCCACACACAATTTGCAGACCGAACCGCAAAAAACTGACAAATTGTCATAAAAAAAGTTTCGTTAAAAAAATGTCAAAAACATTTTAAGAATTACAATAATATTACTATTTTTGTCCAAACAAATTTTTAAAATAAAAACATTAAATCATGTCAAGCGAAACAACTACTACAACAAAAAAAGAAAAGAACGGCTCAAAATTTTGGGTCTGGGTTCTCGGTGCTGCGCTGATTGTGCTTGCAGGACTGTTTGTGTGGGATAAAATCAAGTCCAACAAAAAATACAAGGCTCTCGAAGCCGAACACCAGCAGACTGCCGAGGACTTCCTCAAATATAAGAGCGAAAACGAGAGCATGTCCGCCAACTACTCCGATCTCCAACGCCGCTATGACGCTCTTAATGAGCAACTTGGCGGTAACGAAACCCAAATCAAGGCTTACCAGGCTCAACTCGCCGCGAAGGATTCTGTACTTAACAAGCTCAAAAATTCTGTCAAGTCCGCCCTCGTGGATTTCAAGAGCGACGAAATCAAGGTCGAGAACCGCGACGGCAAGCTCTACGTAATCATGCTCGACAAACTCCTTTTCAAATCGGGCAGCGCGGACGTCGAGCTCAAGGGTCAGAAGGCTATCATGACCCTCGCAAAGGAACTCACAAAGAATCCCAACCTCGGCATCATGGTCGAGGGACACACCGACAATGTTCCGATGAGCGGCAAGACTTACAAGGACAACTGGGAGCTTAGCACAGCCCGCGCGCTGTCAGTTGTACGCTGCCTCTCGGACGGCGGCCTGCCACAAAAGAGGCTCGCAGCCGTCGGCCGTGGCGAATTTTATCCCGTCGCCTCCAACAGCACTGACGCCGGCCGCGCACAGAACCGCCGCACCGAAATCATCCTGACCCCATTCTCAACCGAAAAAGTAGCCGCAAAATAGCTTTTTCAATGCATAATTCATAATGCATAATGCATAATTCATAATCGCCATCCGGCGGTCAAGAATTATGCATTATTTTTTTGACATTCCTCTTTAATTCCTCCTCTTTCCTCTTTCCTCTCTCCTATCATTCCTCCACCTCGAACCTCCGGCTCGTCCGGTTTCCGTCCTGGTCGGTGACTGTGACGACATGCTTGCCGGGCGTGGGGCGTATCGCAAGGCGGTGGACATCTTGGGTGACACCGGCATAGTCATTGTCGACATGCCAAAAAAGCCGTGCGCCGGGGATACGGCTTGCGGCCTCGATGACCATGCGCTGACGCTCGCCGTCAAAACCCTTCGGCAAAAAAATCTTGACATTATCCTCGGGATAGATAATTTGGATTGGATTATTATCATCATAAATATTGCGCAGACAGTCGGGGCGTATCGGCGGCAGGACGTGGTAGTCGCTGTTATGCTGGCGGTAGTAGAACTCCATCGCAGGCGGCAGGACAAACCATTTCTTGTGGACAATATTGTCGGACGGCTCGCAGTCGGCGGTCACGCGGTATTTTTCGGCGGCATCGAGGTGTACAGTACGGCAATACGGACAACTTTCCGAATACACTCCGGCAGCCGGCACAAGGATTTCCTCGGTCTCGGGGCAGTTGTCACCTGCAAGGTGCCCGCTTTTCTTACAAACCGTCACATTCTCAAGGTCATCGTATGGCACTGGAATTTCCATGCGACCGCGCGGCAGCAGCCTAATCACGTCGAACAAAATCGGCGCGGCGGCCTTAATGCCCACAATCTTCGGCCGCCCCTCGCCGTCGGCATTGCCAGCCCACACGCCAACGACGTAATCGCCCGTAACGCCAATCGCCCAGGCATCCCTGAACCCAAAACTTGTCCCTGTCTTCCACGAAACCACACGGTCGGACGCAAACAAATCGTGCGACAATTCCTCATCCGGCCTTTCGACCATCGTCAACGCCTTCATCGTGTGGTAAATAGCACCGGCAGAATAGAAACTGTGGTCTTCAGTGCCACACTCACGCTCACGGACACCTTTATATATGTAGCACGGCGCATGGTAGTCGTCGGGATTATAAAAATTACCGTCACCGACATAATTCCGCAGGCTCCGCGCCATCGAGGCATACGCGCCGCACAATTCCCACAGCGAACCCTCGCACCCGCCCAACACGAGCGACAATCCATAATAATCGCTCGGCTTGTCGACAGAAGTTATCTTAAGCTTATGGAGGACATTGATGAACTTGTCGCCGGAATATTGCTGCAACATCTTGACAGCCGGGACATTTAGCGAGCGCGCGAGAGCCTTTGACGCGGGGACTGCGCCGTCGTAGGTCAGACGGTAGTTTTTAGGCATGTAGCCGGAGATTTGGGTCGGAATATCGGGCACAAGCGTGTTCGGCAACAACTCGCCCTCGCTTAACATTGCGCAATATAAGAACGGCTTGAGGACACTGCCAGTGCTGCGGACGGACTGTATGATGTCGACATCGTTACCGTCATCACGGCCGTCGATAGCGTCAGTATTGCCGACATACGCCAAGACATTGCCGGTCGAAACCTCGAGGACGAGGATTGCACCGTTATAAATGCCGTCGATGTTGAGGTTACGGGCGTGACGTTGAAGAATATCATGCGCACGTGACTGGAGCATTGCGTCAAGCGTCGTCCTGACAGACTTTCCATAATTTGACTTGTCCATCGCGATTCGGGCGACGAGGTGTGGGGCTAACTGCGGATATGGCCGTGGCGCAGATGGCAGCTGCTCGTCCTTAGCCAAGCGGCACGTCTCGCCGTCAATGATTCCAGCCGCCATCAACTTGTCCAACAGTGCGTTGCGTTTTTCGAGGAGTTTGTCACGGTTGCGGCTGAGGTGGACTAAGGACGGATTGTTCGGCAGGACTGCCAACATCGCCGCCTCGGCCCATGAAAGCGAAGACGCCGCCCGCCCGAAATACCGCCGCGACGCAGTCTCCAATCCCACTGTGTTGCCGCCAAACGGAGCGTGTGAGGCATACATGGAAAGAATCTCGTCCTTCGAGTACCTGATTTCAAGCCTGACGGACTGTATTGCCTCGATGATTTTTTGAGTGAAAGTCCTGCTCTTACGGCGGCTAAGCCTCACGGTCTGCATCGTGATTGTACTTCCGCCACTGACTATTCGTCCACCGCTGATGTCCTGCCACGCCGCCCTCATGACTGCCACGATGTCCACTCCAAAATGGCGCATGAACCGCTTGTCCTCATAATTGATTATGCACTCGCGGAATTTATAAGGCACACTGTCCGCCTGTGGAAACCGCCACTGTCCGTCCGCAGCAATCCGCGCCCCGATCAAGTTGCCGCTGCTGTCCGTCACGACCAATGAGTACGGCGCGTCAAACGGATACCCCGGCAGCGCGAACCAAACCGCAAACGCACAAACTATCAACAAATTGAAAATTGAAAATTGAAAATTGAATACCTTAATGCGACTTTTCCTGATTATGTTCCTCAACATCTCCATTACCATCCCAATTCTCAACTTTCAATTTTCAATTACCAATTCTCAATTCTCTACTTTTTCAATTTTCAATTAAAAATAATCGTCTTGTTCTTGAACGCCAAGACCTTGTGCTCGATGTGCTTTTGGACGGCATGGGAGAGGACGATTTTCTCCAAATCCTTGCCCTTAGTCACGAGGTCGTCGACAGTGTCCTTGTGAGTGATACGTGTCACGTCCTGCTCGATGATTGGGCCAGCGTCGAGGTCGGCGGTGACATAGTGGGAAGTCGCGCCGATGAGTTTGACGCCACGGGCGTATGCCGCATGGTACGGCTTAGCGCCCACAAAAGCCGGCAGGAACGAGTGGTGGATGTTGATGATGTTATTCGGGTACGCCTTAATCATGTCCTCCGAGATAATCTGCATATACCGCGCGAGGACGATGAAATCGATGTTATTCTCCTGTAGCAGAGCCATTTCCTTCGGTTCAAACTCCGCCTTGTTGTCCTTAGTGATTGGGAAGACGTGGTACGGGATGCCGAAACGCTCGGCGGCGGGGCGCAAGTCCTCGTGGTTGCTGACTATCAACGGAATCTCCACCTGCCACTCGCCAGCCGTATAGCGCGCCAGCATGTCATAAAGGCAGTGGGACATCTTGGAAACGAAAATCGCCATCCTCGGTTTCCTGTCGGTAAAATAAAGTTTGAACTGCATCTGGTGCTTCTGCGCATAAAGCGTCTCGAAATACTCCTCGATTTTCTCCGGCGCGATGAGGAACTTCTCCAGGCTCCACTCCATCCTCATGAAGAAAATCTTCTCTATATGGTCCACATACTGGTCCAGATATATGATGTTGCCATTATTATAGGTGATGAAATTAGTCACCTCGGCGATAAGTCCCGGCTTGTCGGGACATGAAAGCAATAGAATCGCTGTGTTCATTTTTATTAGTCCAACTTATTTTAAATGATAAACTTCACGGCACAAAATTATTACATTTTTGCGAAAAAAATAAGCCCCGCGCCGCGCCAATGCAAAAAAACAGAAAAAAATTACAAAAAAATTATGAAAACATTGCAACAAATGCAAAAAAAGTTTATAACTTTGCCGCTGATATGGAATTATTTATCTCTATAAATAAAGTCTAACAAATTAATAAACACAAGTATTAACTAATTATTTTAAATGACACCAAAGAAAAACAATCAGGAGTACGACGAGGAATTGGACGTCGACACCCTGAAGGCAAACAAGCCCGTAGAGGCAGAGGCTGAAGAGCCGGAGGCGCCCACCACCGTCACCGGCACAAACTACAAGAACAACGCCTCGACAATGGACTTCGACTGGGACAATGTCTCCAACAAGAGGGGCGCCAACTACTCCGCCGAAGAACGCAAGAAACTCGAAGAGGACTATAACAAGACCCTCTCGACAATCGCTGAAAACCAAGTGGTTGAAGGCACTGTAATCGCTAAGAACAACCGTGAGGTTGTAGTAAGCGTAGGCTACAAGTCCGAAGGCGTAATCCCCATGAACGAGTTCCGCTATAACCCCGACATCCAGGTCGGCGACAAGGTGGAAGTATTCGTCGAGAACCAGGAAGACAAGAACGGCTCGCTCGTACTCTCACACAAGAAGGCCCGCTCGCTCAAGTCTTGGGACCGCGTCAACGAGGCTCTCGAAAACAACGAAATCATCAAAGGTTACATCAAATGCCGTACAAAGGGCGGCATGATTGTGGACGTATTCGGCATCGAGGCATTCCTGCCCGGTTCACAGATTGATGTCAAACCCATCAGGGACTACGATATCTACGTCGGCAAGACGATGGAGTTCAAGGTTGTCAAGATCAACACCGAGTTCCGCAACGTCGTCGTGTCGCACAAGGCACTCATCGAGGCAGAACTCGAGCAGCAGAAACAGGAAATCATCTCCAAACTCGAAAAGGGTCAGATTCTCGAAGGCACAGTCAAGAACATCACCTCCTACGGCGTGTTCATCGACCTCGGCGGCGTGGACGGACTTATCCACATCACCGACCTCTCCTGGGGCCGCGTATCGCACCCGGAGGAGATTGTCAAACTCGACCAGAAGCTCCAGGTCGTCATCCTCGACTTCGACGAGGAGAAGAAGCGCATCGCACTCGGCTTGAAGCAACTTACCCCCCACCCTTGGGATGCCCTCAACCCCGACCTCAAAGTTGGCGAGAAGGTCAAGGGCCGCGTAGTCGTAATGGCGGACTACGGCGCATTCGTAGAAATAGCTCCCGGCGTGGAAGGTCTTATCCACGTATCCGAAATGTCATGGTCGCAGCACTTGCGCCAGGCTCAGGAGTTCCTCAAAGTCGGCGACGAAGTCGAGGCTGTCATCCTCACACTCGACCGCGAGGACCGCAAGATGTCCCTCGGCATCAAGCAGCTCAAACCCGATCCATGGGCTAACATCGAGGAGAAATACCCCATCGGCTCGCGCCACACCGCCAAAGTTCGTAACTTCACTAACTTCGGCGTATTCGTAGAGATTGAGGAAGGCGTTGACGGCCTCATCCACATCTCCGACCTCTCCTGGACTAAGAAAATCAAGCATCCCAACGAGTTCACATCAATCGGCGAGAACATCGACGTCATCGTCCTCGACATCGACAAGGAGAACCGCCGCCTCAGCCTCGGCCACAAGCAGCTCGAGGAGAACCCCTGGGACACATTCGAGAATATCTTCTTCGTAGACTCCGTACACGAAGGCACAGTAGTCTCGATATTCGACAAGGGCGCAATCGTCGCTCTGCCCTACGGCGTAGAAGGTTTCGCGACACCGCGCCACCTCCTCAAGGAAGACGGCACGACATGCAAGGTTGACGAGAAGCTCCAATTCAAGGTAATCGAGTTCTCCAAGGCTGCAAAGCGCATCATCCTCTCGCACACCCGCACATGGGAAGAGGACAGGAAAGGCAACGACAGGATCCAAAAGAAACCCACTCCAAGCCCCAAGACGACGGAGAAGGCTCCCAAGATTTCCCTCGAGAAGACCACTCTCGGCGACATCGAAGCCCTTGCCAAGTTGAAGGACGCAATGGAGAACGGCAATTCTGCCGAATAATTAGGCGAATTGACTTGTAAAACGGCAAATGTTTGTTTAACTAATATACTATCTACCCAAAATGAACGAAAAGCAGTTTGAACTCATTGAGAATGAGAAATACTCGGTGATCAACGTAACTGTTGAGAAATTGGACACGCACGTAGCGCCGGTTATCAAGTCTCAACTGATCGAGATGGCCAGCAAGGGTGTCAGCAACATAATAATCGACCTCAAGCAGTCTCGCTATTGTGATAGTTCGGGATTGAGTGCAATATTGGTTGCCAACAGACTTTGCAAGAACGCCGGCGGCACATTCGTATTGACCGGTTTGCAGTCGGCGGTGGAAAGGCTGATTTCAATATCCCAGCTCGACACTGTGCTCAACATCACCGACAACCTTGAACAGGCAGTTGCCCTCATCGAGGCCAAGACCGGCGCGAACTAACCCCGCCGCACCACACACTCTCTGACACACGCCGCCCTTGACAAGGAATTTCGAATCACTTGGCAAGGGCGGTTTTTTTATTTATCTTTTTTATCGAAAAAAATTCTACGTCAACGGCGATTGTTCAGAGCCACTTGCATACGCGGCATGCGCATTGCAAGAGTTCGGGTCCACATTCGAGAACGACGACGACCAAGCCCCCATCAACTACGCAATCTTCGACTTCGGCGGTGGAACTACCGACTACAACTTCGGCGTTTGGAAGGCATCAGACAGCGAAAACTACGACTACGAGATAGAATCGTTCGGCAGCAACGGCCTCCCGGCCATGGGCGGCGAAAACTTGCTGGAAGACCTTGCTTTCGAGATTTTCAAGGCCAACCTTGACAAATTGACACTGAAAGACAAGGACAAAAGCATCCAGTTCTGTTTCGGTCCCAATGCGCTCAACTTCCCTGATGCCGACCGGTACATCTCGGAATCCGTTGAAGCGGGCAAAAACATGCACGTCATGATGGAAGAATTGCGCAAGTACTGGGAAGAATCCGAGGACTATCTTGCTGAAAGCGACGACAAAACAAAGGACAACATCGAATTTAATGAAGTGCTGTTGTTGAAGAAGGCGAATCGATGTTCAAGTTGTACTATACCGACCTGCCCGAATGTGTGGAAGACAATCTTCCCGACACCGCCGCCAAAAATGTCAACTGCGAGTTTGACGAAGTGGACGAAGAATCAACCGCATACATCCGCGCAATTTCGTCAACCCAAATCGAGTACATCGTTACCAATGAGGGCATGCCCGACGACAACGATGAAATCCCAACTAATCGACAAGACAACCCAACTGCGCAACGAAAATAGCCGTTTGAGCTCAGAAATCAACCGTCTTAACGGCGACTATAACCGTTTGATGTCAGAGAACGACAAACTGAAAACAAGCCCTCGTCAACACCTGATGTAAAAACAATCCTCACACAATCCCTGCCGCGTAAAGGGGCATATAGATTATGTCGCCGCACTTTTCGACGTTGGACTTGCAGAAAACGATGCTTCGGGATATGCTGTCGAAGTCTGTTTCCAAAACGTTGTTGAGGGCGGTGTGTTTTTTATAATCGTTGCCAGACTTTATTTCCAATATCGAGACGAGTTGTTTTTCCCTGATGAGGAAGTCGAGTTCGTTGCGGCTTTTGCGGTCGTAATAATGCAGGGCATGGCCGTGCTTGACAAGTTCGGCGGCGACAAAATTCTCTGTCAATGCGCCTTCGTTGACGGCGATGTCGCCCTGCATCACCTGCCACTGTATGCCGCCGCTCCACAGCGAGCAAAGCAATCCCGTGTCCAACAGGTACACTTTGAAAAGGTTGCGGTTTTCGTATTGTTCAAAAGGCATCTGCAACGAATGTGTATTGTAACAAAAATACGCAACGCCAGCATCGGAAAGCCATTGGGCGGCATCCTCGTATTTCTGCATATTGCCGCTTTTTTCCAAATCGGACAGCATGAAACGCCTGTGTTCTTTCGCCAACTGCGACGGAATCGCGTCAAAAAATCGTTTTGCCCTTGTTTTTGACGTGCCGGCGTACTTCGCAATGTCGAGGCGGTAACTTTCCGTGATTATCCGCTGTTGCCTGATTGTCTCGTTAAAATCGCTGTTTTCAATGAAAGTGGCCACAACCTTGGGCATGCCGCCCACGATGAGGTATTCCCTGTAATGGCGCATCAACATTTCATGCGTGAAGGCGTCTATCGGTTTCAACGCCATCAATGTCGCCTTCACATCGTCAATGACATCGCCGCCAACGCCTTTCGCCCACAGAAATTCCTCAAAATCAAGCGGATACATGTCAATTTGACTTTCATAGCCGACTGGATAACTGGACACTTCCTTGTAGTTGATGCCCAAAAGCGAGCCGGATTCTATGTAATCGAACCGCCCGTCCTCCGCCAAAAACTTTATCGCCGTCCGTGCGTCGGGGCAACTTTGGATTTCGTCAAAAAATACAAGCGTCTTCCCCGCTTCAAACGGCCCATATCCCATCAAACTCAATCGTTGGACGATGGATTTGGCATCGCGGCTTTGTGCAAAAGCCTGTTTTGCTTCCGGGGTTTGTTCAAAATTGATTTCAATGAAATTTTTGTACTTTTTTCGCGCAAATTCCCTTACGGCAGTGGTCTTGCCGACCTGCCGCGCACCTTTTATCAACAATGCTTCTTTTTGATGGTTTTTGAACCAATTTTCTAACTTACTGTAAATCTTGCGTTTAAGCATATTTTAGTATCTTTTTGCAATGAATTTATATGTTTTTTAGTGTCTTTTTGCACCATTTTCACTGCAAATTTAGTGTGTTTTTGCAAGAAATACAATAATTTTTTAGTGTCTTTTTGCAATAATTGTTTCGCAAAAATAATACAAATAGTTTTTGTAGAATATTTTTTTTGTTTTATCTTTGTCAAAACGATTAAATCAATTGATTATGAGCAAGGAATTATTGATTAATCTACGTGATTATCTTTTGGGAACATTGTCTGAGGATGATGTATTGTGGCTTAGTATGTCGCTTTCAAAAGGGAAGCAGCAATGTTGCTTACAAATCCTAATATCGGGAAAATAGAGCCTGATTTAGAAGATATGGCAGCGACATACCGTGGCTTTTTGGTTACTAAAATCAACAAACTGATATACAGAATGGACGCGGACGACAATATTTATGTGTCAGTTTTTTGAGATTGTCGCCGCGACCCTGAAAGCCTTTCAAAAATTGTCAACTAACTTTCCCCCTCTTCCTTACTCATCATCCCATATACTATCTTCTTCCGCATGAAGAAGTTGAAGAAAAAGACGATTGCCTGGGCGATGAGGTTGCTGACGAGGTAGTGGATGCCGCAGAGTTTGGTCAAGAGCGAGGTGATGCCGACGTTGAGGGCGAGGCCGACCGCGCCGATGATGGTGAATACGACGAAACGCGAGATGTTGCCGCGCTTCTGGCGTTTGTGGAAAACCCAAATCGTGCTGAGGGCGTAGTTGAGCAAGCCTGAGAGCATCGACGCGACGAAGGTGTTGACTTCCAGATACTTCTCGCCCAAGATGTATTCCGTCATCAAAAAGAGCACCAGGGCGTTGAATCCTATCCTGATGCTCTCTACTATCGCGTTTCTGACTATCTGGATGCGGCTGTCTTCGGTTTTCCCTATTAACAGTTGCTTGATTGTCATTGTGTTGCGCATGTAAAATTAGTCGATTTTGTCGGCCTCGATGTTGCGGTTCACTTCTTCTTGCGACACGGCGTAGTCTTGAAGGTCGCCCGCGAGGTAACGGTCGTAGGCTGTCATGTCGATGAGTCCATGGCCCGAAAGGTTGAAGAGGATTACTCTTTCCTCGTCCTTGTGCGCAACAGCCTCGTTGATTGTGGCGGCGATTGCGTGGCAGGATTCGGGCGCGGGGATTATGCCCTCGCTCTTTGCAAACAAGACGCCCGCCTTGAAGGTCTCGTTTTGGTCAACGTCAACGGCCTCTATCAGTCCGTCCTTGCGCAACTGCGAGACTATCATTCCCGCGCCGTGGTACCTCAGGCCGCCGGCGTGGATGTTGGCGGGCTTGAACTTGTGGCCGAGCGTAAACATCGGCAAGAGCGGCGTGTAGCCGGATTCGTCGCCAAAATCGTACTTGAAAACGCCTTTGGTGAGTTTTGGGCAGCTCGACGGCTCGGCGGCGATGAAGCGCGTCTTACGGCCGTCAAGGATGTTGTGGCGCATGAAGGGGAAGGCTATGCCGCCAAAATTGCTGCCGCCGCCAAAACATGCTATCACCACGTCGGGGTATTCGCCCGCGAGCGCCATCTGTTTTTCGGCTTCGAGGCCGATTACTGTCTGATGAAGGGCGACGTGGTTCAGTACCGAGCCGAGGGTGTACTTGCAGTTTGGGGTCTGCGTGGCGAGTTCCACGGCCTCGGAAATCGCAGTGCCGAGCGAGCCGGTGTGGTTGGGGTCGCGGGTGATGATGTCCTTGCCGGCGCGTGTTGACATCGAGGGGCTTGGCGTTACCTGCGCGCCAAATACTTGCATTATCGAGCGGCGGTAGGGTTTTTGTTCGTAACTGATTTTGACCTGATAGACGGCGGCGTCGATGCCAAACACACTCGCTGCGTAGCTCAATGCCGCGCCCCACTGTCCCGCGCCGGTCTCGGTGGTGATGTTGGTGACGCCCTGTTGCTTGCAATAATAGGCCTGGGCGAGCGCGGAATTGAGTTTGTGGCTGCCGACGGGGCTCACGCTCTCGTTTTTGAAATAGATGTGCGCCTTTGTGCCGATGGCTTGTTCAAGTCCGTATGCCCTGACGAGGGGCGTCGAGCGGTAATAGGCGTATTTTTCGCGGACTTCGGCGGGGATTTCAATCCAGGCGTCGCGGTCGTTGAGTTCCTGACGCGAACATTCTTCGCAGAATATCGGGAAGAGGTCTTCGGCCTTCATTGGCTGGCGCGTCTTGGGGTTGAGCGGCGGCATGGGCTTGTTGGGCATGTCGGCCAGGATGTTGTACCAGTGTGTGGGTATCTCGCTCTCGGCGAGCATATAACGTTTCTGTTTCATTGTTGTTGATGTGTTTTTTTTTAATTATCCGCCGTCAAAGGTAAAATATTTTTTCAGGGTTACAAAATATTTTTTGGTCACGGAAAACACGGATGACACAGAAATCTGCGTCAAAAAAAGAATTTCTGTGTTTTTCGTGTGTTCCGTGTCCAAAAAAAAATATTCATCTTTGTAACTTTTCCGCCGCACGTCCGTCATATCAGCAAATCAACAAATCAATAAATCATTAAATCAAAAAATCATGAAAACTACACACTTTTTCGCTTTGGCGGCAATGATGGTCGCAAGCACTTTGGGCGCGTCGGCGCAGGTAATCAACGAGACCCGCAACCTCGAGCCGTTCAGCATGGTGAGCGTCAGCAACGCGATGGACGCTACAATCAAGTACGGCGACGTGCAGTCGGTGGTCGTAACGGCTCATGCGGATGTAATCAAGAATGTGAGGACCGAGGTCAACGGCCCGGAACTCACCATCACTTTCGACGACGACAAGAAATTCCACAAAATCCTCAAAAACAAGAAGTTCAAGATGGAAGTGGTCGTTACCGTGCCGGTATTGAACCCGGTGAAGGCCAGCGGCGCGAGCGATGTTTCCGTCCACGCCACGGACGAAATCGTAATCGACAGCACTGGCGCGTCAGATGTGGATTACTACGGCAATCCCAAGGTCGTTGACATCAACGCTGCGGGCTCGAGCGACGTGAATGGGCATTGAATGGATTGTTAATTTTGGTTAATAGAGTTGACGGTGCAGGGCATATTCGCTATTTTTGCACCGTCAATTTTTTTTGTTGTCACCATGAAAATCAAGACCATCATAGCGGCGTGCGTGGCGTTTGTCTGCGGCTGCGGACAAGAGCCGGACATCACGCTTCAAGACAAGTACCATCCCAACCAAACCCTGGGCGCAATCCCCGACAGCAACCTTGCCGCGCGGTGCTACAACGGCGTTTTTGTGGGCGTTGAGAGCGACGGCGTAGTGGCCTTCAAGGGCATTCCGTATTCCAAGCCGCCGGTGGGCGAATTGCGGTGGAAAGCACCCGAAAGGCCCGATTCGAGCGCGGCTGCCGTCGAGGCGCGGTATTTTGGCAAAGCCCCGGTGCAGACGCGCGCCAACACGATTTTGGCGTCGTTCAACGACATCGGCGAAGACTGCCTCTACCTCAACGTCTGGAAGTCCGCCGCCGACACCGCCGCCATGAAACCCGTCATGGTCTATATCCACGGCGGCTCGTATGGCTGGGGCGGCTCGATGGACCCTCTCTACAACGGCGCAAACCTCGTCCGAAGGCATCCCGACGTGATTTTGGCGACGGTAGGGTACAGGCTCGGAATGATGGGATTCATAGATTTTTCGGGCGTTGAGGGCGGCGACCGATACCCCGACGCGCCCAACCTCGGACTTCTCGACCAAGTGGCTGCGTTACAATGGATTAAGGAAAACATCACGGCTTTTGGCGGCGACCCCGGAAACATCACCGTCTTTGGCGAATCGGCGGGCGCGGGCAGCGTCAGCATACTTTCGGTGATGCCGGCGGCAAAAGGACTGTTCCAAAAGGCGATTTGCGAAAGCGGCAGCATCGCGCTCACATACAGCAAGGACGAATGTAGGCCTCTGACGGAAAGGCTGTTGCAACTCACTGGCGCGACCAATGTGGCGCAACTTGCGTCGTTGTCGGAAGACGAGATTATCAGCCTCAACCTTCATCTCAACGACTACGCCAACTTCCCGCAGCGCGACGGCCGCATAGTCCCCGCAGACCTTTACGAGGCGTACCGTCGCGGCGACGCAAGCGAAATTTCGATGATAATGGGCACCAACAGCGACGAATCCCGGTATTGGCAGCATAGTTATCCCGGCCCCAAGATTTTCAACATGGCGATCCGCGTCCTTTTGGAAAACGACATTGCGGATTTCGATGCCGCTGACGCTCAGGCAGTTGACGACTTCCTCGACGAGACCCAATGCGAGGACGGCTGGGAAGTGCCCGAATTTTACAACGAGGTGATGTTTCGCCTTCCCGCCATCAAACAGGCTGAGGGTCAGTCAAATAACGGCGCGGCGGCCTACATGTATTATTGGCGTTATCCGTCGGCGATACCGCATTTTGGCGCGGCTCACTTGACCGAATTGTCGTATGTGTTTGGCAATCTTGACGTTGACATCTACACAGGCAGCGGCAACATCGACACTCTACTTTCGCGCCGCATTCAGGATATTTGGGTCAATTTTGCCCGCAGCGGCGTGCCTGCCGACGGCAATTTTACGATGCCGCGATACGACACGCAAGCCCGCGCCACCACCGTTTTCAATTCCGGCAACGACATCGCCACCGCCTCGAAGCCGCTCGATTCCCAACGTCAGAGGCTCGACGCCGCGCTCTCTTACCACCTCAACGGCAACACCATGTCGCTCTCTCTCAACGTGCCTTACGTCTGGAAATGCGGCGTGATTTTGGTGCTGACGGTAGGCATAATTGTCGCGGGCGCAATATACGTCCGAAGACGAAAAAGGCCGGCGCAAACATCGACAGAATTTACCTGACAACGAATTTGTGAGAAACCTTCTTACCGTTCACAATCCCGACACAGAAATATTGACCGGCGGGAAGGCTTATTTGGGTTTCGGGCTGTACTTTTCGAAGTTTTTCCACTAACCTGCCGTCGGCTTTATAAATGTATAAATCCGCATCGGCGGCACATTGGATTGTGAACGACGTGTTTGCCGTCGCTGGATTTGGGAAAGTGCTGATTGTTAAAGCGTTGGAACTTGTAACAACCTCCGAGACTGGTGTCGGAACGTCAAGATTTTCAGGGTCGGGACTCGGTTCTGGCTCAGGTTCAGGCTCAGGTTCAGGCTCAGGTTCAGGCTCCAATTTGGCGATGTTTTGGAGTTCCAAAGTTTGGGTCGTGAACAATTTGTTAGTGAAAGTCGCAGTGTAAGTCGTTGTGCCTTCGGATTCTACGGTCGGTTCGACGGACACTGCGCTTGTTATTGTCGCGAGTTCTGTGACGGAATGGAGTTGGTCATGCTCGCAGACCGCAATCGCGATACATTCCGAGCCGTCCTCTTTCCAAATATACGACGGTTCGCCGTATGAATGTCCGATGGCGGCGATGATATTTGTCTTGCGGCTCAACTCCTTGCCACAAACTGTGCAATATACAACCTCGTCGCTTGCTCCGTCCGCCTCGCAGGTCGCAGCGACTTCGTTTTCAACGACTGCGGCGGCCGGGGTGTGGTCGTTGACAGTGACATTGACGGCAATGCCAGTGACGGTTTCATATTTTTCAGTGTCCGTGGGCGTGTACTTGAGCGTCAGAGGGTTGACACCGATGGAAAGTGTGGGATTACCCTCTATCGTAAAACCTGTCGGCAAGGTGATGTCGGCGACCGTGGCGTTGCAGGCGAGCGGGCTTATGGTCGGCACAGTGTACGCCGGGACGGACTTTACGACGTATTTAGTGTCGGAAAGCGCGAGTTGGTCGGCGGTGAAAAGTTCCTTCGTGTCCTGGTCGTAGGCATATCCAACAAGATAATTGCTGTGGGCTTTGTAGTAATACGTACTGTTTTGGAAAGTATTGTATCCGTCGAGGAAAAGGTATTCGGGGTAGCCGACCGTGCCCTCGTCGGAGTTCGTGACATCTACGAGATAATTCTTCCCGTCATCCATCCTCACGACGTTCCACATGTGTGCGCCGCTTTTTTCGACAATCAACTGGCCGGAGACACATATCGCATAGATGTCATGCGCGAATGTCGAGAGGTCGCACAGATACTGGAAAGCCTTTGAATAGCCCTCACAGACAACTTTTGTCGACGGATCGTTGTCAAAAACCCAAATCATCTGCCACGGGTTTCCATACGGCGTGTCGTCATTGTCGGCGGCCTCGGTGTTGTAGTCCACAAGGTCGTGGATTGCCTTTTGGTAGGACACTAATTTTTGATAGTCGCTTTCGGCGGCGTGTGCTGTGATTATGGAATTTACATTGGCGGAGGCCGACGCGAGCGACTGTCCGTAGGTCGGGTTAATGACGAACTGACCACCATTCTGATACTCCTCGCTGACACTGAACTGGATTTTATAAGTGAGGGTGAGGGTCAGGGAGTTGGACGTGCAACTGTAACTGCCGCCCTGCCACGAAAAGCCGACAGTCTTGTCGTACCAATAAAAATCTGCGGGGAACGTGTGCATCAGCGCGGCGACCGCCGAACCAAAGTCAAAATCCGTCAGTTCGGAAACTTTGGACTTCGTCGCCTCGGAAATCTTTCCGCCGCTCAGGAACGACGACAATCCAAGTTCGGAGGCTGTGTAAGTGGTCTTTTCGAGCAGAGGCGTGAGGTCGAGGGTGAACTCTGTCGATGTGCGCTCGCCCGACGCAACCTGGACGATGTACGGATAGAGCATCGAATACAGTTGTGCAGCCTGTTCGTCAAGCAGCGACGAATAGTCCATCGCGGCGTTCTGCACGTTTCTTTTAGGCTTAAGCGCGTTCTCGATGTACATGCGCGCGAGAGTATTGTTGTCGGCGTCGAGATCCGGTTTTGCCGAGCCTTGGGTCTGCGCGTCAATGGACGACGAAATTATCATCACGGAGATAATTGTCAAGAATAATTTTTTCATATCCTTATAATTTTAAGTGAAATTCATTGTTTTGTATTCGCAAAAATGGTAATAATTTGTGGATTCTGCAAAATTTTTTTTATCGCAATTTTTTTCCACGGAAATCACGGAAGACACGGAAAGATACATTTCGAATGTGAATACGTCCTTGCAAAAGCGTTAATCAACAGGACCACAAGCAATCCCATCCAAATCCAGTCCATCACGCCAAGCGAATGTTCGTGATGTCCGCCGCATGCCGACGACGTCGCGACCTCAAACCATTCCTGCGGCAAGAGGTAATCGACGCCAAGTCCAAAAACGACCGCGCCAAGCACAATCGACAATATATACAGCCACAGCGTCCTCTTGCCGAACACTTTGCCAATGACGAGCATCGACGCGCTATTGACAGCCGGCCCCGCCATCAGCAATACCAACGCCGCGCCAGGTGTCAATCCCTTAGCCATCAGCGACACTGCAATCGGAATACTTCCCGTGGCGCACACATACATTGGAATTGCTATCAGCAAGACAATCAGCATGTTCAGTAGTTTGTAGTCGTGCAGAGCCGCCAGCCATTCAGCCGGCACCGCCACCGTAATCAGCGCGGCAATCAACAAGCCGATTATCAGCCACTTGCCCACGTCCTGAAGCATCTCTACAAAAGCATACTTCATCGACCCCACAAACTTCGTCCACCACGTGCTCTCGTCAATTTCCTCATGGTGGCATCCGCAGCAATCGCCGTCGTCATCGTCATCGTGGTCGTGATGTTCATGGTCATGATGATGACAACAGCAATGCTCCTCTCCACACTCATCTTCATGCTCCTCTCTGTGTCCTCTGTCGTCCTCTCCGTGTCCTCTGTGTTTTCCCTCACAGTGCCTGTTCACCAGCCATCCGCCAAAAATCGCCGTTACCAACGCCACCACCGGCCTGATTACCGCAAAAGGCAACCCCATCAGCGAATACGTGGCGGCGATGGAATCCACGCCCGTCTGTGGCGTCGCAATCAGGAAACTCGTGCAAGCGCCGTCCGACGCGCCTTCCTTCTTCAATCCCACCGTTGTCGGAATCACGCCGCACGAACACAGCGGCAGCGGCACGCCCAACGCCGCCGCCTTGACGACGCTCTTCATGTTGTGCGGCGCGAGATGCCGGCGGTAGATGTCCTTCGGCACAAAAGCCTTCAATAGTCCCGCGAAGAAAAATCCAAGCAACAGATACGGCGCCATCTCGGCAAACATGTCCACGAGCGCGTCCCAATAGTTTTCGATAAAAGTCATCATAATGTTTACTGTTTAATTGTTTTGATTATGCCGCAAAAGTAGAATGAAAATAATGCAACTTGGTTGCAAAAACAAAAAAATGTTTATACATTTGCGTTGTCAAATGGCAATATTATGAAAAGCACATCAACAGAAGAACTCATACAAGACGAGCGGTACTTGCAGTTGTTGTCGGAGAAATTCCCCGACGTATCGAGCGTCGCGACAGAAATAATAAACTTGCAGGCCATCCTCGACCTGCCCAAAGGCACCGAGCACTTCCTCAGCGACCTCCACGGCGAAATCACCGCCTTCACCCACGTCCTGAAAAACGCATCGGGCGTAATCCGCCGCAAAGTCGATGACATATTCGGGATGACGATGCGCCAGAGCGACAAAAACGCGCTCTGTTCGCTGATATATTACCCCTCCGAAAAACTCGCGCTCCTCCGCAACAAGGAAAAAGACATCGACGACTGGTACCGGACCACACTGTATCAAGTAGTTGCAGTGGCGCGTGTAGTAAGTAGCAAATACACACACTCCAAAGTCCGCAAACTCCTTCCGGCAGAATTTGCATACGTAATCGAAGAACTACTATACGAAAACGAAGATTCCGTCGATAAGCAAAGTTACTACGCCGAACTCATCAACTCAATCGTTGAAATCGGACGCTCCGAAAAAGTAATCATCGCCATCTGCCAGCTCATCAGCCGCCTTGTAATCGACACGCTCCACATCGTCGGCGACGTCTATGACCGTGGACCGGGCGCATGCGACATAATGGAAACCCTCTCCAACTACCACAACTTCGACATCCAGTGGGGCAACCACGACATCTCATGGATGGGCGCGGCAGCGGGCAACCTTGCGCTAATCGCCAATGTAGTAAGGATTTCCATACGATACGCAAATGTGGAGACCCTCGAAGAAGGCTACTCGATCAACCTCCTGCCACTTGCAAACTTCGCATACGACACATACGGCAACGACAAATGCGAGGCGTTCCAGACCTGCGATTTTGAAGAAAATTCACGCATGAGCCGCTCCATGCAACTCATGGCGCGGATGCACAAAGCCATATCCATCATCCAGTTCAAACTCGAAGGACAGATAATCCAACGACGCCCGGAATACAAGATGGACGACCGCCGCCTACTTCACCTCATCGACTTCAAGAAAGGCATCATCACAATCGGCGGCAACGAATACAAACTCCTCGACACCAATTTTCCCACAATCGACCCCGCCGACCCGTACCGCCTCAGCAACGAGGAGGAACAGCTCATGCAGCAACTCCACCACTCCTTCACCCACAGCGAAAAACTCCAAAACCACATGCGCTGCATCTACAAGCACGGCAGCCTGTTCCTCGTCCGCAACAACTGCCTACTCTACCACGCCGCAATCCCCCTCAACGCCGACGGCACATTCACCGAAGTCAACATCGACGGCAAGAAATACAAAGGCCGCGCACTCATGGAGCGCATCGACCAACTCATCCGCCGCGCATATTTCGGACCCGACGGCACAGACGAGAAGTCAAAGGCGCTCGACTACATGTGGTACTTGTGGTGCGGCCCCGACTCCCCGCTCTACAACAAGGACAAGATGACCACATTCGAGCGTTATTTCATCAAGGACGAACAACTCATCAAAGAAGAAAAAGGCCCGTATTACATCCTCGCAAACAACGCCGACACCTGCGACAACATCATGCGCGAATTTGGGCTCGACCCCGAAAAATCCCGCATCATCAACGGCCACATCCCCGTCCGCACCACCCACGGCGAATCGCCGATGAGGGCCGGCGGCAAGCGTCTTGTAATCGACGGCGGCCTCTCCAAGCCCTACCACAAGACCACCGGCATCGCGGGCTACACTTTGATATATAACTCCCACGGCCTCCAGCTCGTCCAGCACGAGCCATTCGAGAGCAAGGAAAAAGCCGTCCAGGAAGGCTCCGACATCCACAGCCGCGTCCAGCTCGAAGAGTTCAAGTACCACCGAATGTTAGTCCGCGACACCGACCGTGGCAAGGAGCTCATGGTACAAATCGACAACCTCCGCAAGTTGATAATGGCGTACAGGCAAGGACTTATCAAGGAAAAGTAAAAAGACACACTTAATGACAATGGACAATATGACATCAGCCGCAAAGGTGGTGGAATGTACCGACTATAACATCCACAAAAACAAGTCATTAGACGGGTACACGCTTGTCGTCACCATAAAAGACGACGTTACGAAAGCCTGTGAGATACTGAAAGACGAACTCCTGAGGGAAGATGTCGTGACGGACTTTGACAAAGAGAACTCCGTCAGGCTTACCTTCAGCGAAATAATCAACAACCTCGGCCCGGCTATCGAACAACTTGAAGGACTGTCAGTTACACGCTCGCCACAGTTATGCTGCATACTTAAACTGTACCCCTACATCTGTAACCGGATAAGGACATTCATGGGGCGCAGGAAAATGTTTGACTGTGAACAGTCCGACCGCACAGTCAGCATCACAAACCTCACCGCCAGCCCCGAAGAGGCGACCACATTCCTCGACCGCAACAAGGAAGTCTCCACAGGCGACATGGGTCAGGATTCGGTAAAACAGCCCGAACTCTACTCCGAGAAGCTCGCAAAGCTCTACATCCAGCAGGGGCACTACGACAAGGCAATTGCAAGTTATGAAAAGCTTATAGTAAACGACATAAGAAATTTCTAAATAAATTTGGCGGTTTCTTGAATTTTTGCTATATTTGCACCCCAAAAGGTGCAACATGAAGCGAAAAGTATTCCGTCGTGACATAGAGACGCTAAAAGCGGAGGGAAGAGAGATTATGGAATCAACCATAGACTCTAGGTTT